>JASJDX010000147.1 GCA_030064975.1 Pleurocapsa sp. MO_192.B19 | reverse complement strand
GGGGCTTATGCCTTCCTCAATGCCAACAACACCAACCTACAGGCAACATCACCAGTCACCCAAGAGCAAACCACCTATCAACGCAATCGTCACACCATCACCTTAGTATTAAGCCAACTTTCAGACTTGAAGGTAGAGGAAGGACAGCGAGTTAATGTTGGGGATATCATTTCAGATCGCACCACCGAAAGAACCAAACTACAAGCCAAGAAACAAAGGTTAGAATCATCTCTCGCTCGTGTCAGATTACCCCTCAGAGAACTAAAACCCGTCCCAATACCAAAGTTTCAGACAGAGTTAGCAACACTCAAACAGGCTCAATTTAACTTAGATACTATCGTTCAGCAGATAAACAACTTCGATAAGAAGTTTCACTTTAAAGACCCCTGGCACGTTCAAGTATTTGAATCTGAGAAGGTACAACAACTAGCCGATCTAAAACGCCAGGAACTAGCAGCATCAATTAATGTGGAACGGGCGATTGCTTCGCAGTGCGCGGAGCGCAATCGCAGCACTGGATGAGGCTAAACTCAATTACCAAAAGCAGCAGTACGAACATTCATTAAAAGTATCCGACTATCAAACCCTGATGCAGAGACAGCAAAATCAAATCGCATCTTTGCAAACTCAGTTAGATAAGGTTGATGAGGAACTAGATAAACTGACCTCTGTTTATTCTCCCTATCGTGGGAAGGTACGACGGGTGAAGATACTGGGACAGAACGAGCGCTCGATTACTGCTGAGGTGACATTGGATATTCGGGATGGAAGGTAGTGTTAACCAATAAATTCCACCATCTTTTCAATCTGTAATTATTGATTATCATGAAAATAGAATTACTAAATCGTTCATCTTTTCCTCAATCGCTCTAGGAAAGACGGAAGTAAGGAATAACTTAAATCTCCTGAAGGAACGCGCCTCATAACGACACCGTAACGGAGGTGAAACCGATGAAACTAACTTATCGGGGAGTTCAATATAGTGAAGAAATCAAACAACTTTCAACATCGGCAACAACAATAGGAAAAAAAGAGATTATTTATCGAGGAAATTCTCCAACAGTGAGAATCAATCCTAAATTTCCTTGGATAAAATATATCAAACAGCTATTTCGCCAGTCTGAATCGAGACCTGTTTTCGATCCAATTACATTTTGGTACAACCATAAAAGAGAATTTATTGAAGATTGTTGGTTTTTAGACGATGTTGAAAGGCTAAATTGCGCTTGGAATTTAACTTTACAAATTGAAAGAACTAAGGCTTTGAAACCGAAGCAGAAAGTTAAATTAAAATATCGTGGTGTAACTTACTATCGTTAAAATTATAGCGCTCGCTCGTGAGGAATAACTAAAAATTTAATAATAGGCGCTCGCGCGGGTTTTAACGACGATATAATTGAGCTTCTCTCTCTTCAGAACGCATCGGCTCTCTTGTAACTTTACTTCCTCCTGTCAAATTAGAAATAATAATAAATGCAGCTAATCCCACCAAAGGACTAATCAGAGTTGGAAACCCATCAAAATCCGCTGTGAAAATACTGTTAGGGATATACAGTAGCGTATTATCAATGCCGAAAGTAGTAGGCATCAGCACAAAAAATATTAGTCGAGTTAACGAACCAAGAATAATACAGGATAGCGCGCCCTGCCAGGTGGCCTTATTCCAGTAAAGACCTCCAGCCAAAGGAACTAAAAGACCTGCAAACCCCAAATCGAAAGCAAGTAGCAGTAAAATTCCAGTTTGGGGAACTTTTAGAGCAAAAAAGACTCCTAACGCTGTAATCACAAAAGCCATAACGCGGGTCAGCAATAATAATCTGTCTCCTGCTGCATTATGATCGTCGGAACGAATACCAATTATATTGTGAGCCATAACGGAAGAAGTACCAAGAATTGCACCATCGGCAGTAGAAAGAGAAGCGGAAAGAATTGCCACAATTACTAATAATCCTAATAACGGTGGAACAATACCGTTAAGTAGAGCATAAAGAATTGGTCCATCGGGGGTAATTCCAGCATCAGCTAGAATTTGGGGGGCAGAAAGAGCAATGAGAGAAAAAGGGACACCAATAATTAAAGTGCCAGCACAGCCGATTAAACAAGCTCTTTGGGCAGTTTCGGGACTTTTAGCCGCAAAGATACGCGCCATAAAATCGATCGCCACAATATCTCCCAATCCCAAAGCTAGTAAAGTAGCCCAGTTAATTGCTGCACCAGCAGCAGGAGCGCTTAATTGTGCTAAAGCCAAAGGACCAGTATCAGCAGGTATATCTAAGCCGAAGTTAACAGCCATAAAAGTAAGTAAACCCAACGAACCAATAAAAGCAATTGCCACCTGGATAGCATCGGTATAAGCCACGGCAAATAGTCCACCACTAGCAGTATAGATAAAGACTACAATTGCCAGTAGCATCACCCCCGCCGTATAAGTCGTACCTAAAAAAGCTTCAAATAAGTATCCTCCCGCTACTAAGTTACCAGCCAATAGAAAGGAAAAACTCAACACCATTAATAATGATGCCACTACTTCGGTTTGACGATTATATTTAACTCGATAAAAATCTGGCAGGGTAATTAAACCCATACGGTTCATTGGTTTGGCAAAAAATAGGGCGGTCAAAAATAAACATAATGCTAATCCAATTGGTAAAGATGCACCAGCCCAGAAACCAAATTCGGCTGCTAAATCTGTATTGCCCAAGGTGGCATTAGAGTCTACTGACTGCGCCATCAAAGTTGCTGCTGCTAAAGGTAAAACCAATCCTCGTCCAGCGACCAGGTAGTTTTCGCTATCTCCCTTAACTTGTTTTGCTGCCCACATTCCAATTCCTAGAGTGGCAACTAAAAATACGATGATTCCCCAGAACAGAAGTTTTTCTGTCATAATTACTCCTGGTCAATTTTGACCATATAACATTGATATTTGTAGGGGAGAAGAGGAAGTTCGCCGTTGAAATTCCTCGGATTATATTTATGCTCTAAAGTGTGGATGCCTCTCGCAACCATTTTGGAATCTAAATGGCAAGAACGCTCTGTATTAATTGGAATTACGGGAACAGGGTATTTACGAAAACGATTGGCATCTGGTTCGGTGGTTATATCTCCTTCAATTACTACGATCTTGAACTTATCTTTTAATGTGGCTAAAGTTTGTTCGAGGAGAACAGTTTTTCCCGCTCCAAGACTACTCATAGTAAAATCTGATGAGCTTGGTTGAATTGGATTCTTCCATGTAACTTAGTTTGCCCCTACTAATCCAAATCAATAAACTTACTGGTACAATCACTCGGCTGAACGTGCAGATATCTCGAAGTTACCGCCAGGGAACTATGCCCTAGAGACTTCATCAACAAATCTATCCCTGCACCATTATTTAAACTGTGACAAGCATGAGCATGACGCAGCCAGTGAGCCGAAGTATGGGGATTAATCCCTGCTTTTTCTACTGCTTTCTTAATTAATCGATGGATGGCATGACGGTCTAAGCGATTGCCAAACCGAGATAAAAACACCGCTTCGGTTTGATCGCTCCTGGGAAGTTGCTTTAATTCCGACCATAGCTGATGAGTTATGAGTAAGGTTCTAGTTTTATGACCCTTGCCAAAAATAGTTACAGTTACGCTTTCCTCTGTTGGTTGAAAATCCGACCAGTTCAAACCGACTAACTCAGAGATTCTCAAACCCAGGATATATAAAAGGATGAGGATGGCGCGATCGCGTTCTGTAGAAGCTGCATTAATTAACTCCTTGACCTCTGTATCCAGTAAAATCCTTTCATTGAGGGCATCTTTAGCTTTAATGGTCTTAATCATTGATGCTGGATTATTCGCTAGATAACCCGTCTTGACCCCAAAACTAAACAGAGACTTGATGGCTGCTAGTTTATTGTTGATTGTATTTTGACTCTTACCGCGAAGCTGAAACGATTCCAACCACAACAAAATATCTTCCAGCTTCACCTCGGATAGCTCCTTACCCGTAAAGGTGAGGAATTGCCTACTGATAGTGATATAAGTCTTTTGAGTGGTCACAGACTTTTGAGATATCCATAACCTAATTAACTCCGTATCTTGTTTGGCATCAGTCAGCTTCGGATAGGTATAAAGGGTCATATCACAACAGAATTAGCGTTTTGTTGTGTTGAAAAAGCTCATTGGTAATTGAGCCAAGGTAGGAAATATATCCACGCACCAAACATTAACACGAACCCGTAGAGTTAAAACAACTTTTTGAAGAAGGCGTAAATCCCGATACCACTCAATTGATCGGTCATAGTTTGGGCGCACACGCATCGGGAGAAGAACCTTGGTTTTTCCCTCGAACGATATTTAGAAAAATTCTCGAGATAATTGCCATTTGGCATGATATCTAGCAAGTTTCCGTATAATAAATAGTTGGGCAGACGAGAACAGACAGAAGATAAATGTATGACTAAAGCCCTGGAGGAACGATGAAGGTTCTAATCGGTATTTTGCTGACGACTCTTTGGTCGAGCCCGGCAATGGCCGCCACGATTCTGCATTGCGGCAGGCTCGTTGATGTTCGGGCGGGGCGAGTTCTGACAGACATGACTATTGTGGTTGATGGTTCCGCTATTCGAGCAGTGGAGAAGGGTCTGACGGATGGAAACGCTGGCGACAGGGTCATCGATCTTCGTGGAAATACGTGCATGCCGGGTTTGATTGACATGCACGTGCATCTCACCAACGAATTCAGCGCAGCCACATACCTCGAGCGTTTCCAATTGAATCCCACTGATTACGCTTTCCGCAGCGTACAGTTTGCCGAAAGGACATTGCTGGCTGGGTTTACGACAGTGCGAGATTTGGGCGGTGCGTCGAATGTGAATGTATCCCTACGTAACGCAGTCAATAGCGGATTGATTATTGGACCACGTATTTACACGTCGGGAAGAAGCCTTGCTACCACCGGCGGTCACGCAGATCCAACGAACGGCATGCGAATCGATCTGGTTGAGAATCCAACGCCGGAGGATGGTGTAATCAACGGACCAGAAGATGCGCTCCGCGCCGTTCGGCAACGGTACAAAGATGGTGTTGATTGGATTAAGATTACGGCTACCGGTGGTGTTCTCAGTGTAGCGGCGAGTGGACAAAATTCGCAGTTCACCGAGGACGAGATTCGTGCGATTGTTGAGATCGCGAAAGACTACGGCTTTCGGGTCGCGGCTCACGCACATGGTGCCGAAGGGCTAAAGCGGGCTGTTAGGGCAGGTGTTGCCTCGATCGAACATGGAACATATCTGGATCAAGAAAGCATCGAGCTTATGAAGCGGCATGGGACATACTATGTCCCCACGATCATGGCTGGAAAGTGGGTTGCGGAAAAATCTCAGATTGACGGATTCTTTCCCGAAGTAGTTCGTGGCAAAGCTGCAGAGATCGGGCCTCTCATTCAGAATGCCTTTGAAAGGGCTTACAGAGCTGGTGTCAAGATCGCGTTCGGAACTGACACAGGGGTTTCAGCCCACGGCAACAATGCGCGAGAGTTCAAATACATGGTCGAGGGTGGTATGTCTCCGTTAGAGGCCATTCGCTCTGCAACCCTTGAGGCCGCGACCCTGTTGGGCATGCCAGACCAGCTTGGGGTCATCGAGGTAGGAATGTTTGCAGACATCGTCGCTGTGCCGCAGGATCCGACGCAGGACATCACGGCCATGGAGCGCATCAGCTTCGTAATGAAGGACGGTGTGGTCTATAAGCAACCTGGCCAGTGAGCTGATACTGTTGGCGAACCAGAAAGATAAGTGAGAGAGATGTTCCATCTTAATGAAGAAGCAAATCGGCAATTCTCCCGTCTGGCGGAAAGTGGAAGAATCATCCGTGCCTACAGCGGTTTTCTCCCCGACTGCCGATTCAGAGCAAGACACATACTTAGATGCGAACACCTCAGAGAGCTTCCTGGCGAGAGATTTTTACCCTACCGAGCTGAACCCCACCTTACCCACCAAATCTGGCTCTGGTATCGATTAAATCAAAAACCAGATCGGTTGTATCTCCTATTTCGAGGACAATTTGATTTTAGTATCTCTGCTATGGATGCAGATCAGATGTCAGGAGAAGTAACAGATTTTCTAGCTTTCTTGCTGCTGGAAGGAAATGACTACCGTCAAAATATTTTTCGGAATAAAGACAGTGATAGTTTCTGGGTCAGGGCTGTGGAAAGAAAAGTGAAGAGTTTATTAGCTTGAGTCTTTTTCCTCGGACTGATTGTTATGAAATTGTCATCATCGATGACGATGGCACTGTCTACGAGCCAGATGAGATCTTTTATACCTCGGAAGCAGCAGAACGTGAGGGTAGAGAGGCTATCAATACAGTTTCTAATTAGTTTTGGTATTTGGCGATCGCTTTTATGCTGTTTTAACAAAGCGAATAATTTCTCTAACATGACTTAAAAATTGACTATCTTCACTTAATTGAGAAATAGCAGTTTTGGCTTCTCTAGATAGTCGTTCGTGTTCGACTGTATTTTTAGCTTGATACTCTTCTAGTAATGCTTTTTGACGTGCTAAGGAGTGGCGATTTTCAAGAGATGCTTGTTGTTGTTTACTGACCAAAGAATCGGGATTTTTTGAATCTAGTAGAGATTCTATTTTTTCAATTGCTGTTTCTAAACTTTTCACTCTATTACTAAGTTCAATAGCGTCTTCACGGGGATACTTAACCTCTTTTTTTATAGTTAACAATCTTGTAGTCAGATATTGATAACCACGAATAGCTGGACGCAAAATTGTCAGTAACAAAGTTAATCCCGAACTGACATAGCCTACATTACTAATACCAGTTGCAGCCAATAAATAAAGAGCCAAAGCAGAAAATAAATGTAGAGCGAGCGCGCCAATGATTGACCAGCGAGCTACTTTCTGGACATAATTGAGTTGTTTTAAATTGACTTGAATCCCTTTTTCTTGAGATATATTAGCCTCGGTAAGTGTTTCGCGAGCATCAAAATAAATATTCCAAGGAATAGTAACAATAATTAACAGCCACCAAAAAGAAGCAATTCCAATTAACCAATCAACTAAACTGCCTGCGGATATATTTAACCATTGGACAATTCCACCTAGAATTGCTGCACCCATTCCTAAGCTAATACTAAAGCTTATATATTTGCTAAACATTTTTCAATTAAAGTTTTTGATTAAATTTAATTGTCTAGAAATAATGGATTGATTTGGTGATTGGCTGTGACAATTTGTTAGGGTTCATAACATAAGAAAGTTGGACTAAATAAAGAATTTAATACTCGGCAAGATTTAAATCTTGCCAAAAGGCTTACCGTATTTGCTCCAGTTTTCTTTATTAAACGGGCTAACTGAGCGCAATATTAATTCTCGCGCGTTGTTTTAATCTACTTGGGCGATTGCGCGGAAGCGCACTGCCATAATTGGCAATCGCGATTGTGGCTCGTACCAGTATGAAATACTGGTCGAAACTATTTTTGCTGTTTTTAATTTCTATCAGAGAAATGTTCTGATTTTGTCACTTTTTTCCTTTAAATTAAAAAATAATTATTGTCAAACTCACTCATTTAATCATGCCTTTAATTATTGCTATTGTCACCGTCGCTGTCGCCTATACCTTTTTTCTGCCACCAATCGGATAAACTCAACATTGTCACAACAAAAAACCCAGTCACCATGTAAGTAACTGGGTTGGACTATTAATCTGAATGACTAGGTTCGTTATCCTTAGAAGATTATTCGGCAGCTTCGCCTAAAAGATTTACTTTCACTACTTTATTTTTTTCTTCTTCAGACTTGGGTAGAGTTAGATTGAGAATTCCATCTTTATATTCGGCAGTAACGTTGGTGTTTTGAATACGTGCTGGTAGAGGAATTACTCTTTGGAATTTACCGTAACGGAATTCAGAGCGAGTTTTATCATTAATTTCAGATTTTCTTTCTCCAGAAATTGCTACTCGATCTGCCATTACTTGAATGTCTAAGTCTTTGGCTTCGATGCCAGGAACTTCTAGTTTTAGATGTAAAGCATCATCAGTTTCAGTTAGTTCCGCAGCAGGTACTTTAGATAAATTACTAAAGTTATCCCAATTAGTTGGGGTTAAAACATCATCAAACAAACGATTTAATTGGCGTTGCATTGAATTCATTTCTTGCCAAGGATTGTAACGTACTAGTGCCATGTTTGTGTCTCCTTTGATTAACAGTTTGATAGTTGATTAACGAGCGAGTTTCGCTATATTTTTCTTTCGTTATTTACATATTAATCAAACAATAAAAACTAAAGAAGTGTGGCTTATATCCCATGCACAGTAGTACTTTCTGCCCGAACTTAAAATGGTAGTGAAAGCTGTAATTAAATCAGTTCGGTTTAATTTATTTAACTTCAAGTAAACCCGTGAAAATTGAACATTTTGGCTGACAAAAAAGAATAAGCCCTGGCTGAATAAACCAGGACTATATTTATAAGCGTTTATTATTATCGAGCCAGCGAACTTAATGACTGCTTTAGTAGCCGTAGCCGTAAGGAAGGTACTGATTTACATCAACTTGGTCTTGAACGCTAGTTTGAGTCGCATCTTGAACGATCGCATTGTGGTTTCCGATGGCAGCCGCTTCGTTAGCGTTGATTTGGGCTGAAGTTTGAGCTTCAGGAGTGGTGTAACCGTAGCCCCCTAAGTCTAGTTGGTTTTGGAAGCTAGCTTGGTCAGCGTTTTGGTGGATAAAGTTAGCATCGCCGACAGCAGCAGCAGAATTAGTGTTGGTTTGAATGCTTGTTTGTGCGTCTTGAGCAAAAGCAGTTAGAGGAGCGAAAGCGATAACAGCGGTTAAAATTCCTAATGTAGATTTTTTCATGTTTTTAGACCTGTAAAAATAAGAATAAGTTGTGTGTTTTTGCTTACATCTAATAGTTACGGATGGTCTATTTTTTTATGCAGATTTACTTTTAGTTTGACTAGAAAGAACAAGCGATTGGCTTCGCCAGTGCGCGGAGCGCAATCGCATCATTTAGTTGTCGCTTCGCGGTTTTATTGCTTTCCCCCTTTCGTCCCCAAGGCGGGGTTCGGTCGCTGCGCTGACCCCCAGAATCTGCTTCGTTGGCGATTGCCATTTATGGCAGTGCGCGGAGCGCAATCGCTCTAGACAAAAAACCAGTCTCACTATAAGACTGGCATTAACTGAATATGAGAACGGTGGGAATCGAACCCACAACCAAACGATTAAGAGTCGCTTGCTCTGCCAATTGAGCTACGTTCCCAGGCGAAAATCAAACCCCTACTATATCTAATACTAAATTCGCGTGATTTTAAACCTTTTCCCATTCACCCTCAAGGAGTTGAAACTAACAACTGCACGGATTGGCTAACAAAGCTTCGACCATTAGAAAATAACTATCCATATAAACAAGCTAGTCCCCGCGAAGATAATTTTGGTATAGCTATATTTAGTAAATATCCAATAGATGAAATTCGAGAAGTATACTGGGGACCATCAAATATCCCTAGCCTAAAAGCTTCTCTTATTGTTTCGGGGCATCGGATTTCACTAATAACTACTCATCCTTTGCCACCAGTAAATGATGACTATTATCATTCTCGTAACTCTCAGCTCAATGAAGTTGCATTGGTATCAAAGAACGTTGGCAATCCTTTAATTCTAATTGGAGACTTAAACGTGACCATGTGGTCAAGTGACTATATGGCATTGGAAACAGGAACCAATCTTGTTAATGCCCGAAAAGGGTTTGGGATACTACCTACATGGCCCACAATTTTGCCCATGTTCATGATACCAATTGATCATTGTTTGGTATCATCTGATTTTCAGGTTCTGGAGATTAAAGTAGGTAAAAATGTTGGTTCTGACCATTTACCGCTAATTGTCGACTTGGGTTTAAAAAGTTAAGCTAGTTGATGCATGTTGGCTTAGATCCCATATACAGTATGGTTTTCTGCCCGAATAAATAAGCTCTTTTTTATTCGGGGAAACTGTACTTAAACCTGTTCGGTTTTGATTGTTTTCTTAGTCTGGCTAAAATAAATGTACCAAATAGAACCAAATAGAATGAGATGCCCGCATTTCCTTATGAGCGCGCCGCCCTTGTCTTAGCAGAAGCTATGTATTTCGGAAAAAAGTTAGCTTGCCAAAAATATCAAGTACCAAGGACAACCTACTACCCATTAATCACTAAAAACAGGGTATAAACGCTTAAGCTTAATCCGGGCCTGATCATTTGAGAATTGCCAGTCGACTTTTGAGATTTCATCGTTTCTTGTTTTGTTCCAAGCATTGATTTGTG
>JASJDX010000146.1 GCA_030064975.1 Pleurocapsa sp. MO_192.B19 | reverse complement strand
TTTGGAAACTGCGAACATAAGTTGCAGTTACATCCAAACGCTCTATAGGAGAGACTGCAACTTGCGCCCCAGCACTAAATGAACCATTAAAGAAACCTTCTCCACTGCTAGGATCGGCAGAACCATCGTCATCAGTTAAATAAAGAGCATTAAAACCTACTTTATCTGGAATGATCTCTAACTGAACACCACCACCAGCACCTTCAGTGCCTCGGAATAGAAGGGGATTACGACGATTGAAGCGAGACAGTGCACCACTACCACTACTTTCTAAGATAGGGTTGCTAACTTCAAAGATATCATCTAAGTCTAGACCAGCAGTCCCAATCCAAGCGGTTGCTCTTTCATTTACAGGGAAGCGGTAGTGTAGGTCACTCACCTCGATATCATTGTCATTGTTGGCATCAAAACCAAGACGAGTTGAGTTAGTTCCAGTTACCTCATCATCAAATCGAGTTATATTTGCAGCTTGAAGTCTGGCTCTTAAGCGGTCTTCACCGAAGAAGCTAGAATCAAAGTTTAAGCGAACACGGTTACTTAAGGTTGTTTCTGTATCGTCATCGCCATCGTCAAGACCACCACCAAAGGCATCAGCAACTGAGAAAATAACTTCACCTTTTAATTTGGTGGTAGTGGAAAATTGATTATCTTCTAAAATAGCAGTGCGACTCTCTATTTCATCAACTCTGCCACCAAGAGTAGCTAGTTCTGCTTCAAACTCTTGACTAAGACGGTTGATAGTGTCTAAGTCTTCTTGGCTAACAGCTTCAGAAGAAGCAATTAAACGTTCAATTTGGTTTAAGCAGGAGTTTAGACCAGCAGCGAATTCATAACGAGAGAGTGCCTGGTTACCACGGTAAGTTTGGTTAGGAAAACCAGCGATACAACCATAACGGTCTACGAGGCTACGTAATGCTTCATAAGCCCAGTCTGTAGGAGATACATCTCGTAATTGGTTAACGTTTGTTACCTGGGATAAAGAGTTGTTTTGATCTTGTGTTTGATAGTTATTTATTTGTTGCAGAGTCTCGTTTACTGCTCCTTTGTTAGCATTAACTGTCTGCGCACTGGCACCGCTAGCTGCAAATAAAGATGCTGCAAATAGAACGGGTGCTACTTTTAATGTTTGCCAAAATAGTTTGATCATTTTTATGTATCCTCACACACCTAAATATAAATTGACTACAATTTCGTAGTATTTCTTACAACTAAAGTTTGACTTTAATGTTAGATATTATAGCCAATATTTTGCTTAGTATAATCAATCCTTAGTTAAATAAAACAAGAAGCCGTGACATTTTATTGATCGCACACCCAAAGAAAAAATTTTCAATCAACTTACTTAATTTTTAATTATAGTTAAGGTCAAGGAATATCTTCAATGAATACAATTGAATACAATTAATACAATTAAAAAAAGAACAATTGTTCGCTTATAGTTAAGCTAGATGGGAGAATCTAACCAGCTAAAACTGCTTGGAGTGCCAATTAGCTGTGATTCACTGTGCATTTACAACCATAAAATATAAAATAATCGTCAATACTGGATAATGAATAAATAAAACTAACTTTAAAAAAACACTTACTCTAACATGACAGCTACTACTATTTTCTGCGATACATTAATGAAACATTATTTGGGTGCATTTTTGCCTCCCATTGCTTTGGATAGTTTGTTCTCTACCCAAGGCATTATGGTAATGCTACTGGTAGCTTATGCAGGAGCAATGTGGATGTTCCTTAGCAGCGCGCCCAAAGTTTATACTGTAATGGTTTCAGACTTAGAAAATGCACAGCAGTTTTATGAAGGATTACTAGATCTTCCTGCGGCGGATATACCCCTACACTATTACTATAACTATGAACAGGCAATGGGGGCTGGAGGACTAGATCCTTTATATATGTCCGTAACTCCTGGTAATACGGAATTCAATGGTTCAGAAGGATTATGGTATCAACTGAAAAAAAATACTCAACTTCATGTTATAGCTGGTGCAAGCGGTGGCTATAAAGATCGTCAGCGTCATGTCTGTTTTGATCGTGATTGTTTGGAAGCTTTATTAATGCGTATTCAATCAAGACGCTTGAAGTATAAAATACGTCGCGATCGCCCTTTGAATTTTTTAGTTAAAGATATTGACAACCGTACTATTGAAATGGCCGAAGTTTCTAACTAGTGGATTAGCTTAACCGCGTTAGGCAAGCGATCGCCGATTATACGGATGTATACACATTGCGCTTTTAGCTCTTAGCTGGAACAGAATTAGCTTGACGCAAAGATTTAATCGTGGAGATCGCCTGTTGTCCCACAAGTTCAATTTCTGATTGAGTGTTAAATCTGCCAATACCGAAGCGTAAAGAAGCATGAGCCAATTTTTTGTCTCGTCCTAAAGCAGTTATAACATGAGACGGGGCAGTAGAAGCAGAAGAACAGGCAGAACCTGAAGAAACAGCAACGATAGATTGTAATCCCAATAATAAAGCTGAACCATCTACTCCTCTAATGCTAATATTGAGATTACCATGGAGGCTTTTTGTAAAATTGCCGTTGAGATAGATTCCTTCAAGAGGTTCAAACATTGACCAGAGTTGCTTTTTAAGCTGCAACAAACGTTCAGACTCAGATTCCATTTCCCCTATTCCAATTTCTAGAGCTTTGGCAAAGCCAACTATTTGCGGTGTATAGAGAGTACCCGATCGCCTGCCCTGTTCTTGTCCTCCTCCATGTATCTGGGAAGCTAATTTAACTCTGGGATCGCGACGACGCACATACAATGCACCAATGCCTTTTGGTCCATATATTTTATGAGCAGTTAGAGACATCAGGTCAATATTCATTTCTGCTACATCTAGAGGAATTTTGGCGATCGCTTGTGCTGCATCGGTATGAAATAACACTCCGCGACTGTGACAAATTTCTCCAATTTCTGATAATGGTTGCAGTACTCCAATTTCATTATTGGCTGCCATCACTGAGACTAAAATTGTATCGTCACGAATAGCTTGTTTTAGCTGTTGGAGATCTAATAAACCATCAGGTTGCACAGGAAGATAGGTAACTTCAAACCCTAATGTTTCTAAATAACCACAGGGATCTAATACTGCCCGATGCTCTGTGGCAACAGTAACAATATGTTTACCTTGATTAAAATAAGCTTCCGCAACTCCTTTAATGGCTAGGTTATTCGCCTCTGTTGCACCACTGGTAAAAACTATTTCTTCGGGAGTAGCATTAATAATCTTGGCGATCGCTTCTCTAGCATTTTTTACTGCTGCACTAGCTTCCCAACCATAGACATGAGTATTAGTCGAAGGATTACCAAAACTCTCAGTAAAGTACGGTAACATCGTTTCTAACACCCGTTTATCCACTGGTGTAGTGGCATGAGCATCAAGATATATAGGACGTTGAGACATTGAAAAATATTAAGTAGCTATTCAATTAAAATTTAACAGTTTTGTGGTCAATGATTTGGGGAACTATATAAGCAGAAAATATTTAAACATCAGATGGCTTACTATAAATTTAATCCCAGAAATCATATTTGTTCTTTAGTTTGGACTGCATTTATTTTAATTACCGTCACCAAAGAAACTAAGCCGATCAATGGCATTACCTGTGCAGCTTTGTTTGGATTTCCTACCATTGTGGCGGGAATAAATCTACAAGAAAAAGCCGAACGCAATAAACGGATGCAAATCATTAAAATGATTACAGAAAAGCAAATGCTCACTGCTAATCAAATTGCAAATATGTTAGAAGTTCCTGTAAGTGAGGCGCAAGCATTACTCAGTCAACTCTATCGAGAATCAAGAATTAACATCAGTAATCGCAGTGATGACATGGCTGTTGTTTATACTTCAATAAATTAATCATGGTAAATTGCGCGATCGCTTTGGGTAGTAATCAGGGAAACTCTCTAGATACCTTAGAAAAATCCCTCACTGCACTTAATCAAATTCCTGGCATCACTCTTAAAGCTACTTCTAGTTGGTATCAAACCAAACCTGTCGGTACACCTGAATCTCAACCAGATTATTTCAATGGCTGTGCTTTATTATCAGTAGAACAAACCCCAGAGGAATTATTGGCTATTCTGCAGGCTACCGAAATTCAGTTTGGCAGAGTAGGTAAAGGCACACTACAAGCAAGAACTTTAGATTTAGACTTGTTATTGTATGGAGATGTCGTTTTAAAAACCCCTAGATTAACCATACCCCATCCCCGAATGACGGAACGAGCTTTTGTATTAGTACCTCTAGCAGAGATTGCGCCAGACTGGATTGAGCCAGTATCAGGAACCAAAATAGTAAAATTACTCCGAAACGTAGATACTTCGGGAGTTCAACCCTACGTTACAGCTTGATAATTCTATTTTTTATCTTTATTGAGCGAAAAGGGGGCTGGCATAAAGTGAGGGGTTGACCAAATTATATCGCAAATCGGTTAGGACAAGTTGATTAGATTGCTCTAGGGTAATAAGTAATGAGTAGGGGTCAACGGCCGTTGACCCCTACAAGTAATAAGTAATGGTGCGACTTGTTGGGTGCTAATCAATAAATAAATTGAAAACCACCCGTTCAGAACCTCGACATCTGAATAACTAATGTTAGCTAAGGGGTGAAATTCCTGTCGTTGTGCTGCCAACTGACTCCATTTCCTGCGTGCTGAGAAGTAACATCATCTCGGTGCGAAGCCAGGAAAAAAGGGGATAGCTTCAAGCCTTATATGAGGTAACTCCCCAAGGGTAGATGCTTATGGTTAACAAAATACAGTTAAGGCGGTTCGGGCGCGTTAATTACAAGCAGCGAAAAAGGCTGATACGCTGCACACAAAAGTGAATAGGAGAAAGTTCTTTAATTGCATTACGTTAAAGAAGCAGCCCATTCAACCTCTCCTCGGACTTTTTACCCCAACCTAAGAGCATCGTAACTAAGCTACATTGGAACCAGGAAACCTCAGTTTTCTCTTATTAATCAATAAGTAGTTAGATGTGAAGCGCAAGAAAACTGAGAGTAGGATGTGATAAAAAGCTAATGCTTGGCTGTAATGGTCAAGATATGCAGACGTATCACCCCTAGTCTAACTAGAGATTAAGTATTTCTTGATATGCCTAAGACGCAGTTTTTCTTTCTAGCGTGGGATAAGTTGCGATCATGCAACGCCTCGGCAGAGCGGAGATCGCAACTGAGGAAAGAAAGCAATCTCGAAACCCAGGGAGTAGCCGTGTGCGGTGAAAGTCGCCAGCACGGTATGACCATCAGAGGGTAGGAAGGTGACTTTCTGCTCGACTGTAACAGTGTCCTAATCTAAGTGCGTAGTGCTATAGTTAATTTTAAATGGATAAAGAATTTTGTTGCTTTAAAGGATTAGCTTCGCGTCAGATTAAACATTTATTCTAAGATTCATCTAATCTTTATCTAAAAAGAGTTTCAAGCGTTATACAATCAGCTTATTCTAAAGTAGGCAGCACGCTTCGCTTGCTGTACCGCAAAGAACTGGCGGTTTTGGCTGTTGAGGATGAGTAAGACCTGCCGAATGCAGACGGGACGGCGGATAGCTTGAATGCATTCCAGCTTCCGTCCCCGCCAAAATTAAACTTGTTTGGTGGAGCATTGACCGAGGTTTTTGGCTACTATGACCTCGCCCAGCAGTTGGCAGATTTCATAAGGCGGAAGGATGAGGGATGAAGGATGAGGCATAAAAAACAATCATTATTTAAGCAATACCTAATTGTCGTCGCTAGTGTTTTTTTATTAACTACCTTTGGTTGTCAACCGCGCCCTGACTTCCTCAGCCAGAATTTTGCTGCACAGTCTGATGATTGGAAGCAGGACAAGATCGCCACTATGTATAAAAAATATGCCCAAGAATTCTCTAAAGTAGAAGGGATTACAGTCGAGGAATTACAAAAGTTACAACACCAAGCCAACGATCTTATTTTAATAGATGTGCGATCGCCTACAGAAAGAAAAGTTTCGATGATTCCTGGAGCTATTACAAAGGATGAATTTGAACGCAATCTTGAGCAATATAAAAATGCCACAATTGTTGCTTACTGTACTATTGGCTATCGAAGTGGTAAGTATGCTGAAAAATGGCGACAGCAAGGAGTAAAAATACTGAATCTTGAAGGGAGTCTTTTAGCCTGGAGTCATGTCCGAGGAAAATTAATTGATGCCACGGGTAGCATCACCAACAAAGTTCATGTTTTTGGTCGCCAATGGCAACTTACAGCAGATGATTATCAACCTATTTGGTAAATGTCAGCGGGAAATTGGGAACTATATTGATATCCCTAGTGGAAGTGGGCGTAAGTAAATAAAACACCTATTCAAAAAGCCTGAAATCATTGATTTTACCAAACTTCTGACCATATTCCACGCGCAGCACTAGTTGCTATTTATCTTGATTAATCTCTGTTATGTCTTCTAAGTTTAGACAGCGTTATTTGCTCTTAATTGTTTTTTTCGTTGTGGGATTATCTGTTAGTCTACTGTTGGCTAACTACGAAATGCCTAGGGTTTTAGCTAAAACTGTACCATCTGAGCAAGTAATTAAAACCGAGACTAGTGCGGTTGAGCTGGAGACACAAGGAAAGTATTTCTACTCGTTGAATCAGTTTGAGAAAGCAGTCAGTTTATGGCAACAAGCGGCTCAAATCTATGCTGATACTGAAGATAGTCTAGGTCAAGGACGAGTGCTGAGTAATTTAGCTTTAGCCTATAGTCAGTTAAATAATTGGTCACAAGCCAGCGAGAATATAGCTGCTAGTTTGGATTTACTTAATCAAGATACTGACATTTCTCCAGGTGAACGAATCCCAGCTTTGGCTCAAGTCTTCAATAACCAGGGAATTTTGCAGCTAGCTCAAGGCAAAGAAGAACAAGCGATCGCCACTTGGAAACAGGCAAGAGAAGGTTATGAACAAGCAGGGGATGAACTTGGAGTAATTCGAGCTTCGATTAATCAAGCCAGTGCTTTTAAAAAATTAGGATTTTATCGCCGTGCTTTAAAAACTTTAGCCGAGGTAGAAAATAGTTTGGTACAACAGCCAGATTCTTTGATTAAAGTAGCAGGACTAAGAAGTTATGGTGATATATTACGTCTTGTAGGTCAGGTAAAGCGATCGCAAGCAGTCTTAGAACAAAGTTTAGTAGTTGCTTCTGGCTTAGAATCTCCTGCCGAGCGAGTTAAAACTTTGTTGGCATTGGGCAAAACTTATAAAGCTAGTAATTCAACCAAAGCTTTAGAACTTTATCATCAGGGATTAAAAACTTGTCGCAAACAACCAAGTTGTCTGGAGACTGATTTATCCCTACAAGTTTATTTAGCAAAATTCAATTTATTGTTAGAAACTCAAAACTGGCAAAGAGGTATCAAGTTAATTCCCGAAATTAAAGCTGAATTGGCTCATTTAGCCGATAATAGAGTTAATATAGACTTTAAAATCAATTTTGCTCATAACTTAGTCAAATTACTGTCCAAATCTCGGATAGAAAGAAAAAAACTAAAAGATATTCCTAGTTGGTCAGAAATAGATCGATTTCTGGAAGAGACAATTGAACAAGCAAAAGCAATTGACTATAAAAAAGCACAGTCTTACGGTTTAGGCCTCAAGGGGCAAATCAAAGAAGAATTACAAGATTGGAATGTCGCACAGCAATCTACTCAACAAGCTCTAATTTTAGCTCAAAGTCTTAATGCACCAGAAATCATCTATCTTTGGCAATGGCAGTTAGGTAGAATAAATCAGGCTATAGGAGATCGTCCTCAAGCGATCGCTCATTATTCTAGGGCGGTGGGGTTACTGAAATCTCTCAGTCAAGATCTTGTAGCCATCGATCCTGATGTTCAATATTCTTTTCGTGATAGCGTTGAGCCAGTTTATCGTGGACTAGTTAGTTTATTATTAGAACCTGATGCAGCAGAAGAAATCAGTCAGGCTAATTTAGAAGAGGGACGAGGGGTAATCGAATCTTTACAGTTAGCTGAATTGCATAACTTCTTTCGCGAAGCCTGTTTAGATGCTCAAGCCGTCAAGATAGATAGTGTCGATCGCCAAGCTGCGGTGATTTATCCTATTATTTTAGGCGATCGCTTGGAAGTCATTTTAAGTTTACCCAACCAACCTTTACAGCACTATACAACCAAGATCTCTAAAGATAAATTAGAAGCAATCATTAGACAATTTCGTCATGGTATTGTAGTGCGTAGTCGGCGTAATTTCTACCGTCCAGCACGTAAACTGTATGATTTATTAATTCGTCCCGCACTAAAAGATTTAGCCAACAACCAGATCAAAACTTTAGTTTTTGTTCCTGATGGAGCGTTTCGTAATATTCCTTTAGGAGCTTTATACGATGGTAAACGATATTTAATTGAAGATTATAGCGTTGCTTTAACTCCTGGCTTACAGTTACTTGACCCTCATCCTCTAGAACAGACTAAATTAAAAACGATCGCCGCAGGATTGACCCAGGGTAGACAGGGTTTTTCTGCTTTGAATCATGTTAATTCAGAATTAGCAAAGATCGAAAATACGCTCAACAGCGTAGTTCTCCTCAATAAAAATTTCACAACTGAAGCCTTACAAAAAGAAATTAAATTCTCTGACTATCCCATTGTGCATATTGCTACTCATGGACAGTTTAGCTCTTCTTTAGAAGATACTTTTATCTTATCTTGGGACAGTCGTATTAATATCAATGAGCTAGATAACATTCTCCAAACTAGAAACCCCAGCCAAGAAAATGCGATCGAGCTTTTAGTTTTGAGTGCTTGTGAAACAGCAACGGGGGATAAATGGGCCGCATTAGGATTAGCAGGAATGGCAGTGCGTGCAGGAGCAAGAAGTACTTTGGCTACTCTGTGGTCGGTTAATGACCGCGCCACCGCCGAACTCATGAGTAACTTTTATCATGAACTATCTGAGAAAAAGCTACCTAAAGCTGAAGCAGTACGCCAAGCACAACTATCTTTATTAAATAATCGCTGGTACAGACACCCATTTTATTGGGCTCCTTATGTACTATTGGGCAATTGGCTTTAATATCAGCGTGAATTACGTTTTTGAGTTTGAAGCTTCAATACTTTTTATTCTGTAACCTTGTTTTGAAGCATACTAACTAAAATTTCTATTCTTGTTTTAATAACCAAAAAGCTGTATTTGTCATCCCCGAATCATCAGGTTGAATTAACAAAAAATGTAATCCCTGTGCTACTTTTTTCTTTTGTTCATAATTTTTAGCTATCTCCGCAGCTTGTTCTGATTCAAAAGTATTAAATACCCAACGATCTACTAAGCCAGTTTCTAAAATAAAGCCACCAGATTTGCCTACTTCAGTCGGAATATAGTTGATAAACGCTGGATTTTTTTGCTCAATCCAGCGGGCAATCTGCATTGATTTTCGACCACCATAAACTATAATTCCAGGGATAAAAATACTAGAAGCAATCCCTAAATTAATTGGTAAAAATTCTTCTGGTAAACTGCAAATAGGAATCGGGCGATCGCGAAATAAATCAACAATTTGTCCCGCAGCTATATTGGCTATTTGCCACTGTTCTCCCCAAATATTTTCTGGTAAAGCTTGTGGTGGTGGTTTATCTAATGCGAGGGGATTATAGTTAGTCGACTGCTGATTAAATCTCTTGCTCAATACTTGTTTTAAAATCTCGGTATTTCTGGTAGCTTCAACCTTGATACCTAAGTTTTCGGCGGCTATAGTTAATAAGCCTAATGCTTGAGGACGAAAGACTTGAAGTTTGTCAGGCAATTTTCCTCTAGCTGCTAATGATATTTGTTGTTCTAACCATTGAGCATTAGCATCTTCTGAAAAACATTGCGCTGTATAAATTAATTTTTCTGAATGATTACCTGGGGGAAAAGTATTAGACTGGCAAATTGTTAATTCCCATTGTCTCTGTTGTTCTCCTGGTTGAGACGGAAGATGATAAAAATCTGCTTGCCAGATGTTCATAAAAGATGTGCTAAAGCTTATGATTTATTTTCTGTTTTATTTTAATTGAATTTAGGTAGCAAAATCTGCTTAACTGTTGATTGTTATTTTTTTGAGTAATCTGTGATTTAGCGATTGGCGTGAGCCTGTGCGCGGAGCGCAATCGCCGTTACTGCGGGATAATTTATTTTGCCGCGATCGTTACGGGGTAAACTATCAATCTTAATCCAGTTTTTTGGTTGTTTATATTTTGCTAATTGAAACTGAATTTGTTGCTTAATTAAAGCTAGATTAGGCTCAGTTTCTAGAGGAACATAAATCGCCGTAACTACT
>JASJDX010000145.1 GCA_030064975.1 Pleurocapsa sp. MO_192.B19 | reverse complement strand
AGCAAATTCGTCGTCAAATAGAAGCTAGCGACTCTTCTTACGACCAAGAAAAATTACAGGAGCGTCTAGCTAAACTTGCTGGTGGTGTAGCGTTGATCGCGTCTTCTAGGCGCAATTTACGGTCTTTCATTTCAGTTTCGGTAGCAGCACCAACTTTAATCACCGCTACACCACCAGCAAGTTTAGCTAGACGCTCCTGTAATTTTTCTTGGTCGTAAGAAGAGTCGCTAGCTTCTATTTGACGACGAATTTGCTGACAGCGTTTTTTGACTGCGTCTTCGTTACCTTCGGCAACAATAGTAGTGCTGTCTTTAGTGATGTTAATGCGACGAGCAGTACCCAGCATTTCTACTTTGGTACTTTCTAGTTTTAATCCAGCATCTTCAGAGATTACTTGACCACCAGTAAGTACAGCAATGTCTTCTAACATTTGCTTACGGCGATCGCCAAAACCAGGAGCTTTGATAGCAGCAACATTTAGTACGCCTCTTAGACGGTTAACTACTAAAGTAGCTAAAGCTTCTTTTTCAATGTCTTCGGCAATAATTACTAAAGGTTTCCCTTGACGAGCCACCTGTTCTAGTACAGGAACTAGATCTTGAACTAAGTTGATTTTGCGATCGGTAATCAAAATCAAAGGCTCTTCTAAAGCAGCTTCCATACGCTCGGTATCGGTAACAAAGTAAGGAGAAATATATCCCTTATCAAAGCGCATCCCTTCGGTAATCTCTAGCTCGGTAGTCATAGACTTGCCTTCTTCTAAAGAAATTACCCCTTCTTTGCCGACTTTATCCATTGCTTGAGAAATCATATTACCGACTTCTTCGTCATTACCCGCAGAGATTGTTCCTACTTGCGCGATCGCTGTAGAATCTCCAACAGGTTGAGCTTGCTCTTGGATTTTACCGACGAGGAATTCAATTGCTTTGTCAATACCACGTTTGATCGCAATAGGGTTTGCTCCTGCTGCCACGTTGCGTAGACCTTCTTTGACAATGGCATGAGCTAAAACTGTAGCTGTGGTAGTACCGTCTCCTGCTACATCATTGGTTTTGGAAGCAGCTTGACGAATCAAAGATACGCCTGTATTCTCAATGTGATCTTCTAACTCAATTTCTTTGGCGATTGTTACCCCATCATTGACAATTTGGGGCGCGCCAAATTTTTTTTCGAGGACTACGTTACGTCCTTTGGGTCCTATGGTAACTGCTACCGCTTCAGCCAACAGGTCGATGCCTTTTTCTAGCGCACGACGAGCTTCGTCGTTATAAATAATAGATTTAGCCATAAAATTGGTTTGCCTTCTATGAAATGATGAACGGTGAATAAGTTAAATTCTCTTTATGCTGTTAGTTTCAGTACTGGTTATTATCAGTAGTCACAATTTTAAATAAATGACTTTAGATAAGCGATTGCCCCCATTCGAGGATAAACGCTCCGCGCACTCCTCTAAGCTGATTGCCAACTAATTTGACTAACTAATGAATTAGGAAACTGCCGCGAGAATATCTTTTTCTGATAACAGGACATAATCTTCGCCACCTAGCTTGATATCAGTACCAGCGTACTTAGAATAAAGAACTTTATCGCCAACTTTTACTTCTAAAGGTGTATAACCGCCATCATCCTTGGGTTTACCAGGACCAACGCCTACAACTTCGCCAACTTGGGGTTTTTCTTTAGCTGCATCGGGTAATAAGATTCCGCCAGCGGTTTTTTCTTCACTAGCACTGACTTTAATAAATACGCGATCGCCTAGAGGCTTTACAGTTGTAACGTTAATACTAATAGCTGCCATGCAAAAATCTCCAGATAACTAAACGCTTAACTTCGATTGATTAATTGACTAATGGTCCAGCATGCTCCGTCGCCTTGCGGCGGAGTAATCTGTGACCGTGGAAGGCGGTCAGCGCAGGCTCCGTCGTTTTACGGCGGTGTACCGCTGACTCATCTTTCTTGATGGAAAGCTGTCTATTTTAAATTAGCACTCTCCCCATCCGACTGCTAATCTAGCTAAAGTAGGTAACCTATGGCAACGGTATCATTAGTGTGGTTTCCCGTACAAAGTGATAATTACACATGACTCCTAAGTATCTTAGGACTTGCGCAGTGAAACAATAAATCAAGGTTAGAGGTAACAGGCAACAGGCTATACGAGTTTACAGAGAGTTACAGAGGTTCTGAGCGCTTAAGTCCTAATATATTACAAAAATACCCAAAAAATCGCCCCTCAATCATAAATACTCTTGAGTTGGGGCGATTGATTTTAGCATCACGCAGAATCTAGAAACTTGGCGATCGCGCTGCAATATATATAAATATTTTTTAACTAAACAGAAACTTCGCTTAGTTGGCGATTCAGATATTCAAAAGGCTCATCTACGAAATTAGTATTATCAATTCCTTCATTAGATGCCATTTCCTTGACCAGATCCTTCATAATTTGAATACCTACTACTGTAGGACCAATTGGCACACCCAAAGAATTATAAGTTTCCCGCAAACCCTGCAAAACTCTCTCGTCTAGTACATTCATATTGCCTGCTACTAGCGCATAGCTAGCATAGCGTAGATAGTAGTCCATATCCCGTAAACAAGCAGAATAGCGACGGGTAGTATAGGCGTTTCCTCCTGGACGGATTAGCTCTGGAACTTCTTCAAACAGTTTAATCCCGGCATTTCTCACAATCGCGGCTGCATTGCCACTAATCATAGTTGCTACAGCTACTCTGGCAGTGCCAGAAGTAAAATAGTCTTGTAGACTATCCATAGCATTACGGTCTAGATAACGACCTGTAATATCGTAATTTTTAATTAGGTTGGTAACTGCGTCTCGCATTTTACTTGATTTCTCCCAACAGCAATTTTTTTTAATTTGGCTAGTAATATTAGCCTCTTTTTTAAGCTATATCTTAAGCTACATTTATTTATAATCCCACAAGTCGTGACGACGACTATGATTACCTTCAAATTTTGACATCTTGTATCTTTAGTCAACACTGAGATAAATTCAAAACAAAGCTTAAGTTTTCCTATCAGCAAAGTATTTGGTTAATTTAGTCACATTTTTGTAAAGTTTACAGATTTAGAGTCGGATATAGCGTGATAATTCTGTAACATCAACAACGAACTCTCAAGGCAATCTATTTCTTCTATTTCTGAGAAGATTGCTGAGGTTAAACATAAATCCAAAAGGAGCTATTTTATGGCTGAGACTGCCCAAGATGTCTTGAAAATGATTGAAGATCAAAATATTGAACTAATTGATCTTAAATTTGTTGATCTATTTGGTATTTGGCAACATTGTACTTTTCATCGTAGCCTGATCGACGGAGATGCTTTTACCGAAGGCGTAGCGTTCGATGGTTCTAGTATTCGGGGTTGGAAAGCGATTAACGCTTCCGACATGGCAATGGTTCCCGACCCTATCACAGCTTGGATCGATCCCTTTATGGAAGTACCAACCTTGAGCATGGTATGTTCCATCAAAGAACCTCGTACTGGAGAATGGTACGATCGCGATCCCCGCTCCTTAGCGCAAAAAGCAGTAGACTTTCTTAAAAGTACTGGTATTGGTGATACGGTATATTGCGGTCCCGAACCAGAATTTTTTATTTTTGATGATATTCGTTTTGGTCAAGCAGAATACGAAGGTTTTTATCACATTGATTCTGTTGAAGGTATTTGGAATTCTGGAGCTGACGAAGATGGAGGCAACTTAGGTTACAAGACTGACCACAAACGCGGCTATTTTCCTGTAGCACCTTCTGATACCCTGCAAGATCTTCGAAGTGAAATGCTGCTGACAATGGGGAAATGTGGAGTTCCCATTGAGAAACATCATCATGAAGTAGCTTCTGCGGGACAGTGTGAATTAGGCATTAAATTTTCCGATCTGGTTCATGCTGCTGACTATGTTTTGACCTATAAATACATAGTCAAAAATGTTGCCAGAAAACATGGTAAAACTGTTACATTTATGCCTAAGCCTTTGTTTAATGACAACGGTACTGGAATGCACACCCATATGTCAATTTGGAAAGAAGGGAAGCCTTTATTCTTCGGTGATAAATATGCAGACTTGAGCCAAACAGCACTTTATTTTATTGGTGGTATATTGAAACACGCTCCCACTATTCTGGCATTTACTAATCCTTCGGCTAATTCTTACAAACGTTTAGTACCTGGTTTTGAAGCCCCAGTGAACTTAGCATATTCTCAAGGAAACCGTTCAGCATCTGTACGTATCCCTCTTAGCGGTAGTAATCCTAAAGCTAAGCGTTTTGAGTTTCGCTGTCCCGATCCTACGGCTAATCCTTATCTTGGTTTCTCGGCTATGTTATTAGCGGGTATCGATGGCGTGAAAAACCAAATTGATCCTGGCGATCCTTTAGATGTTGATATTTACGAACTTTCCCCTGAAGAACTGAGTAAAATTCCTTCTACTCCTGCTTCTCTCGAAGGTGCGCTAGAAGCTTTAGAAAACGACCATAGTTTCTTAATCGATAGTGGTGTATTTACACAAGACTTTATTCAAAATTGGATTCAGTACAAGCTAGATGCGGAAGTCAATCCTTTGCGTTTGCGTCCCCATCCCTATGAATTTGCTCTTTACTATGATTGTTAGAAAGATATTAGATTCTGGCTTTATAGGTTTTGTGAAACATCTCTGACTTGGCTGTAGTTACTCAAAATCGACATATCACTTGTAATTAATCAAACAAGCAAATAATTATTGTCATGCTGGTAATACTGCGTAAGTCATGAAAACTTTAATGTTTAGGACTTACGCAGTGAAACACTTAATCATCATTAATTGAGGCGATAGACAACAGAGGTTTATCGCCTTTTTAAATATCTGAGTGTGTAAGTCCTGAATGTGTAATATGTAACATAATTCTGTTACGTATCGTACATTTTCAAAAATCCCTACCAAGTACGATCAATTTCAATTGAATATCTAGGGGAAAATAGAACTGTCATGGGATACGAACCTCGGACACAAGCAATCTATCAAATTACTAATCGCCAATCAATTTCTGTTGAACCACCCACTCGCTTAGAGGATCTTTGGGCAGCAGATGTTTTTAGCTTAAGCAAAATGAAAAAATGTTTGCCGAAAGCAGTTTTCAAATCTCTGAAGAAAACGATTCAGACTGGAGAACAACTGGATGTTTCAATCGCTGATATGGTGGCATCAGCAATGAAAGATTGGGCTATTTCTAGGGGGGCATCCTACTATGCTCACGTTTTCTATCCTATGACTAATGCTACTGCCGAAAAACACGATGGTTTTGTTTCTATTCAAGGTGATGGCAGTGCAATTTCTGAATTTGCAGGTAAACTGCTGGTACAGGGTGAACCTGATGGTTCGTCTTTTCCTAATGGGGGAATTCGTTCTACTTTTGAAGCCAGAGGTTATACAGCTTGGGATGTAACTAGCCCAGCTTATTTGATGGAAACAGACAACGGTGTTACTCTCTGCATTCCTACTGTATTTGTTTCTTGGACAGGAGAAGCTCTAGATAAGAAAACTCCTTTGTTACGCTCCATTGCGGCAATGAATAAAGCAGCAACTAGAGTGCTGAAGTTATTAGGTCACAGTGATGTTGCTCCCGTTAATTCTAGCTGTGGTCCAGAACAAGAGTATTTCTTGGTAGATGCTCATTTTGCTAACAGTCGCCCTGATTTACTTTTAGCTGGCAGAACTTTATTTGGTAAACCTCCCGCTAAAGGTCAACAGTTTGACGATCATTACTTCGGAGCAATTCCCGAACGAGTCCAAGTTTTTATGCAGGATGTAGAAAAGAAAATGTATCGCTTAGGCATTCCGGCGAAAACTAGACACAACGAAGTAGCTCCTGGTCAATTTGAAATTGCACCTATTTTTGAAGCTGCAAACGTGGCATCAGATCATCAGCAGTTGATTATGACTTTGTTACGTCAGACTGCTAAAAAGCATGGTTTCGTCTGTTTGCTTCACGAAAAACCTTTTGCAGGAATTAATGGTTCTGGTAAACACGTTAACTGGTCTGTTGGTAATGCTACTCAAGGGAACTTATTAGATCCAGGTGACTCTCCCCACGAAAATGCTCAGTTTTTAGTTTTTTGCGCTGCGGTAATCCGTGGAGTGCATAAATATGGCCCTCTGATGCGGGCAGTAATTGCTAATGCTAGTAACGATCACCGTTTGGGGGCAAATGAAGCTCCTCCAGCAATTATGTCAGTTTATTTAGGCTCTCAATTAGAAGAGCTATTTAATCAGATTGCTAACGGGGAAATTAGCTATAACTATAGTCATAAAGGGAAATTGGAGTTTGGGGTAGACACCCTGCCTCCTTTATCTAAAGATGCGGGCGATCGCAATAGAACTTCTCCCTTTGCTTTTACAGGGAATCGTTTTGAATTCCGTGCTGTTGGTTCTAGCCAGTCGGTTTCTGGGCCATTAATTGTTTTAAATACTATGTTGGCAGATTCTTTGACTTGGATTGGCGATCTTCTAGAAAGTGAATTAGGTAAGGAAGTTGAGCTTAACACTGCTATCCTCAGCGTACTCAAAGAAGTAATGCAAAAACACGGTGCAGTTATCTTTGGTGGCGATGGCTATTCGGCAGAATGGCACAAAATGGCAGTAGAAGAAAGAGGTCTACTAAATTTACCTACTACTGCGGATGCTTTACCTTACCTCAAAGAGAAATACATTGAAGAATTGTTTGAGAAGACTGGTGTACTTTCTCCTGTAGAATTGGAAAGTCGCTACGAAGTATATTCTGAGCAGTACATCCTCTCTATCGAAGTAGAAGCAAAACTAGTGATAGACATAGCCAAAACAGCCATTTATCCTGCTGCTATGCGACACTTAGCTGATATTTCTAATACTATTGCTCGTCTAGAAGAAATGGGTATTAAACTAGACCCAGACAATCTCAAGAAAGTTGCTGAGTTGACTAATTCAATGATGTCGAAGGTGTCTAAATTGAGTGCCGTTTTGCCTAAGAAAGACTTTGCTAACCTGAAGGAACATATGCAATATTGTGCTGGTACTATTCGTCCGCTGATGGAAGATATCAGAGAAGATGCTGATGCTCTCGAAGGTGAAGTTGCTGATGATCTATGGCCGTTACCAACTTATCAGGAAATGTTATTTATTAAGTAGTTTTCCGCTGTAATAACATCAAAACTTTTTAAAACCGTTCATAAGAAACGGTTTTTTCTTTCGGATTATTTAGTTGTTATTTAAATAAGCAAAAACAAAAAATAAGCACAAAACTATTTGATAAAGATAGTGTTTATTAATTGATTTTTTATTAAGAATAAGTAAACCGAAGAATCTAGCAGACCAATTTCTACTACTAGTTTTGCATTTTTGTCACAAGTTAATCTTACTTTTAAAATTTTACTTTTAACAATTTGTAGCTATGATTTTAAACAATATAATATATAGATCAAACACTGCGTTATTTACTAGATGGAACTATAAATCCTAGATTTTTTAGATCTTTATGTTCAATAAATATAGTTTTCTCAGTATAGAGAAAGAGCTGATTTTGCAGCAGCCATCAGCAGACTTGATATTATGTCTTTTTTGTCGAGATAGTAAAGGTTTAGACACAAATAATATACATTTTCTTACTGTGGCTTACTATGCTAAGCAATAGCACGCTTTTGAGTTGTTATAATAGCCAATATACACATTTTAATTAAGTTTTAATTATCATTATTTAAAAGTTATCTATTATACATCTTTTTAGCATGAAAAACTGTATTTATAAATACGGCAAAAAAGGAAGAAAAATCACAAACTATACAGAATTGAGTTTGTAACTTTTAGACAAACTAACTATATTTTCTAAACTAATCGAAGTGTAAATGAATTCTGAATTTCTAGAAACTAAGAAAACACTCAAACATAAAAATGAAGCGAGTATTGGAACGCAAGTTAAGGATTTATTTCCCAGACCTTTGAGAGTAATATTTAAATCTTTCTCTCCTTCATGGTTTATGTGTATTCCTTTAGCGGCAATGATTGTTGTCGTCTGGAATACAGCAGCTACAGCTCAAGGATTAGATGCCCCAGCCAATCTAGATGAACTTAGAGTTGTCTTAGACTCAATCTTCCTTCTCTTTTGTTCAGTTCTGGTAATCTTCATGAATGCTGGATTCGGAATGTTGGAAGCAGGGTTTTGCCGCCAAAAAAATGCGGTTAATATCCTCGCGAAAAACTTAATTGTCTTCGCAGTCGCAACTTTGGCTTATTGGGCAGTCGGTTATGCCCTAATGTATGGTGAAGGCAATCCTTTCATTGGCTTAAGTGGCTTTTTCTTTAGTGGCGATCCTGCCCCTTATGGGAATGATGCCTATCCCGCAGCCGTTCCCGAAGCAATTTCCTTTTTGTTCCAAGTAGCTTTCGCCGCAACTGCGGCAACTATTGTTTCTGGCGCAGTTGCGGAAAGAATTCACTTTGGTGCGTTCTTGATCTTTAGTACCTTGTTGGTAGCTTTCTCCTACGCTATTACTGGACACTGGGTTTGGGATGGCGGCTGGTTAAGCGAAATGGGATTTTCTGACTTTGCTGGCTCTACTGTAGTTCACTCTGTTGGTGGTTGGGCTGCTTTAGTTGGTGCAGCGATTTTAGGTCCCAGACTTGGTAAATACCAGAACGGTAGAATCAGTGCAATTCCTGGTCATAACATGGGTTTTGCTACTTTAGGATGTCTCATTCTTTGGATCGGTTGGTTTGGTTTTAATCCTGGTTCTGAACTAGCGGCTACAGCCAATGTTCCTTATATCGCTGTGACTACTAACCTAGCAGCAGCAGCAGGTGGTGCTACGGCGACAGCTACTTCTTGGCTTAAAGACGGTAAGCCAGACTTATCGATGATTATTAATGGTATTTTGGCTGGATTAGTCGGTATTACTGCTGGTTGCGCTGATGTTAGTTATTTATCTGCCGTCATCATTGGTGCGATCGCTGGTGTAATTGTGGTTTTCTCTGTTGCTTTCTTTGACAGCATCAAAATTGATGATCCCGTTGGTGCAACTTCTGTTCACTTAGTATGCGGTATTTGGGGGACTTTGGCAGTAGGTATCTTTGGCACAGGTAACATTGTTACGCAAATTATTGGTATTGTAGCGATCGGCGCATTTACTGTAATTTTTAGTGCTGTTGTGTGGACTATTCTCAAAGTAACTATTGGTATTCGAGTACACGAAGAAGACGAACGACGTGGTTTAGATATCAGCGAACACGGTATGGAAGCCTACAGCGGGTTCGTAAAAGAAGCGGATATTCTGTCTGCTGGTGGTTCTAGTATTCCTATTGGTATGAATCCTACTGAAAGCTCAGAATTTTAGTTAAAAGCTGTTAGCTATTGGCTCTTAGCCTTTAGCTTTTACAATTTTTTTAATTTATATTTGACTATTGCTATTGCGATCGCACTTATTATATTGTCTTCGTAATGGTATTTTTTTTCTATATTTTTTTCTATATATTGTTTAATGTTTTGTACCTACCTTACGCAGCGTTACAAAAAATCAGTAGTTTCAATAAGCTACGAGAAAAAAAATAAACCTTTTTCCCTTTCCCAATCTTTACAGATCGATTAGTGCGTAAAATCAGTAAAATCAGTAAATATTTATGGCATAGTTAATCCTTGAAGAGATTGTTCGGATTTAGTCAAATTTTTACCTTGAATCAAGACACCAAAACCACCTAAGCCTGTAGGATCTATAAGTTGGTGAAGTGCGTCACGACGCTTAAATATTTGGGTGATATCATATTTACCACTAGAAAGCTCATTAAGGCGATCGCCTAAACCCAAAGCCATCAAAAATAGTCCCTGTTGAGTGAAGCTAAGAGGATCTAGATTAAATAGCTCTCCCTGACGTTGTAGAGCAGTGAAATCGACATGAGCAGTAATATCTTGATAGCCAAGATTAGCGTAGGGATTGTTATGACGACGATGTTGGAAATAACACTGTAGAGTGCCTTGATTACGACTAGGAGAATAATATTTATCCGCAGGGTAGCCATAGTCTATAGTTAGCACGTATCCCCGCTTTAGTTTAGTTGCTACTGTTTTTAGCCAATCTAAAGCATTGAGATTGATCTCAGTACGATAATCTTGAGGATATTGCTCTTTTAGTAAGTTAATACCTATTAAATCAAAATATTCAACCAATTTCTCTGTCGAGACAGGATGAATGGTTTCGGTTAATCGATCTTTCTCTGAGCTTAAATATACTTCTAGTAGTTGATCCTGTTTTTTTGTGACCAAATGAACAGGGAAAGCATCCACTAGTTCATTAGAGAAAAAACACCCCTCAATACTATTATCGGCAAT
>JASJDX010000153.1 GCA_030064975.1 Pleurocapsa sp. MO_192.B19 | reverse complement strand
CCCTGGGAGTAATTTCAACACCATCATCAGCGAGATTACTAGCATTGTCAGGAAAAACAGCAATACCCTGAGGACCTGGTTCGGTAATAATGTCAGCAGAAGAAAAAGCGTAATCAAAACTATCGTCTAACTGTTTAGAATAACTAATACCACCATAGCCATCATCTCCACCGAACTGTGAACTAGTGGAAAATCCCTCAATTTCATTAATGTCGGAGTATTTATCCGAAGTCGCATTATACTCAAAGGTGTAGTTGTGACCTCCATGATTGTAAGAAGAAAATATAGTGCTTGCTTCATAAACTCTAGTACCTACTAAAAGTTCCCCTGTAGGCAAGAAATCTAAATCGGAAATGATATTTTCAGTAGTAGGAGCTCCGGTAAAACCTGGAGGTTGTATCGCAGGAATTGTCTCATGGTCAGTTTCTGTTGCCCCCGCGTAGTTATCCCAGGTTGAGTCAGTAATATTGGTGCTATTGTCTACCGAACCTGGGAAAGAACCATCGGGATTTAGATCGATAGAATATACTGTTCTATTTTTACCGAAGAATAACTGATTGCCATCAGGACTAACCGTTAAACCGTAAACAAGTTCGCTAAGAGGAACTACACCAGCAGTTCCATCATCTAAAGTACCAGGGTCATAGGAATCGAGAATATTTCCGCTAGAGTCTAAACGGTAGATACGACCATCTTCAAAGTTACTGACAAAAAACTGGTCGTGAACTTTGTCGTGATGAATATTTCCTAAACCAACACCAGTATTATTTCTGACAATATCTGGGTCGGCAGTTTCTGCTGCAATATTAGTAACAGTAGTTGACTGTTGAGGTAACACCGCAAACACTGTGGGTTCGCCAGTTACCGCATCCATTTTGTAGATAGTTCCCGCAGCAGAAAGCTCATTTGCTTCAATAGTGGGGTCTGATGAATTTTCTGTCTTACCACCTTGACCACCAGCTAAACTACCACCAATCGAACCATAGTTAATTTGTGCGGTTGCTTGGTTAGCACCAGTACCAAAACCAAAACCAGCACCATAGTTAGCACTGGCAGCAGCATACATATTACCTTGGAGATCAACATCTAAACCATAGACATTACCTAGTTTTTCTTGCGTCCAATCTTGATGCGACCAAGTCAAAGGATTGGCTACAGTAGCTTCTCCAGTTGTTGGTACAACGGCATTGCCATTAGCATCTATATCTACTCTGTCTACTGCTAAAACAGGACTATCAAGACCATTATCAGTAATTGTTCCGCAGGAGATAAAGGCTGCACCTCGAACTAAAATACCGCCGTTGTACGGGTTAGGATTCCAAGGAGGGGTGTTGATTCCCAATCGACTGCTGTTGAAAGTTAAATCTCTACCACCTGAAGTAGTACCACTAAGATTTTCAATGGTTAATGTCCAAGTTCCTGTAGAGTTTTCACCATCAAAAGTAGAAAATGGATTGGAAGGGGCAGCAAGATAGTTTTCTTGATAAATTGGTGCAGCAGTATCCTCAGTTACAATATTGTTATCAATGGGGTTGGTAGAGAGGTCGGTTAGGAGTAAGTCATAATTATCATCAGTATCACTAGATGAGGAAATAAGTTGTACTGATGTTCCTAAAGGAGAAATTAGAGTAACTTGTAAATCTCCTCTGTTATTATGGGTTACATTTAAACCTAGATTAATGTTATTTATAGTTACGTTTTCGGTGACATTAAAAGTCTTTGTAACTGTATTTCCTGTGGTGATGGTTTCTGCGTTCGTATTATCATAGATAGCGAAAATACTAGAATAAGCTGCTTGAGTTGCTGGGGTGAAAGCTAAATTATCTACCTTATTAGTAGCTACATCTAATTCCCAATTACCACCTAAGTTCCCATTACCAATAGGAGTAGTGGAAGCAGCTATTTCTGCACCAGTTATACTGTGCAGCTTAGTAATAAACTCTTCGCCAGCATCTCCCGCAGCGACGTTACAACCGTAAATGAGAAAGGATGAAGGATGAGGGATGAGGGATGAGGAAGAGAACCAAGTTTGTAGTTCTAATTGATATTTATTTAGACTATTGAGACTGAGTTGAGAGTTACCAAGATATAAGCAACCAGGAGAACCATGAGAAACGATGTGTACCGCAGTTAAATTATCTTTTCGCTGTAAAACTGCGGTAATTTGCTCAATACCATCCCTATTATGCTCCAGAATAACCGTCTCTATGCCTGGTATTACACCAGCAGCCAGCAGTTGATAATCTTCTACTTGAGAGTCGATGAAGATAATCTGTTGAGCAGGTGTAAATATGTTTTGGGAAATCGCAGTATTATTAATCATAAATTCTTGGTTGGTACTGTCTTGCATGGTTAATTGAGACAAAAAACTGTAACTTTATTACTTTTTTATTACTTTAAATAGATGAATTAACACTAGAAAATACCTAGTGTTGATAGGTTTAAAATTAAAAAGCAAAGTAAATAAACCGCATCTAGTTTGAAACCCATAGTTTTTAAATATCTGTTCTAAGGCTTAGGGGTTAGGGTTTAGGGAATAAAGATAAAACTACAGTTTTCTAAGTGGACGGGGTTTAAATATTTAATTACTATTTTTTGTATAAATACATAATGATTACATATATATAGAGAGAAAAAATACTTTGAATAGATAGCAAAATACTTTTTTAATAGAGATTAATTTGAATTGCTAATATTTCAAGTATATTTTTTTGTAAGATATGAATTACATAAGTAATTAGCTTTAGATCACACTTTTTCTACCTCCTATAAGTTAATGCTGGTTATTGTTAAATGGCATCAGTAAAAAACTCAAACAAAACTAGATTGATAAACGATGTATAATTTAGGCTACAGTATTTTCTCTGACTAATGTGTTCAATAAAATTAAGTAATAAGTAATAAGTTAAAATTTATCGGTTTGGCGACAATTTCAATACAATTTAACTAGATCATATAAAAAATTGGTATGATAAAGTGGAGAATTATACTGAAGTTATACTAAAGGGACAATTCTCTAAAATTTTACTCTCATTAAATTTACTTAAAACTGTTTTTTCTGGGATTTAAGCTTGAACCAGTTCGTTTAGTAATAACCCACAGAAAAGAACGCCCAACATCACGGACAATTTTAAGTTGAGATTCAGGAGGTTTATTGGTAGTAAGAGCAATAGGAGTATAAGTAATACCTTGACTACCTAAAACTACAAATGCGATCGCTTTAGCTCTGGGTAAATGAAAATCGGAGGTGATCAAGTAAATATGCTTAATATTTTGCTGTTTAAAATCGTTAACTAAAGTGGTAAAGTTCGTCACGGTATCTGTAGCACGACGATCGAGATAAATCCGACGATTATCTACTCCTGCACTCTGAAAAATTTCCCTAGCTCGAACTTCTTTACTACCAGAAGAAACCCAAATTGGCATATTAGGATGTGAGCGAGCAAACTCTGCGGTAAATACTTCCCGTTGATGACCGCCACCAAGGGTTAAAATTGCTTGAGGAGTGGGTGCTTGGTAACGAGCGATCGCTATTCTAATCGGGATAATACTAACTATACTGATTAAAATACTGATTATTGTGATAATGATAAATCGACGTTTAGTAAATACTAGTTTCACGGAAGGAAATTAAGTAAGAGTTGACATACTCCTTGGCGTGAACGCGCAAGGATTCTAGGATACTGGCGTAGATAGCAGTCTAGGACTGTCTGACATCTACTCTCCTACTGGAGAATGCCCTCACCAGTTGGATTACTCCAAACTACCAGGATTGGTTTTCTTTCCTAAGGTCTTCTAGAAGCTCGAAACCTGGATTTTACCCCTAGCGAATCAATTTGCCCAATCAAACTAGAAGGACTACGCTCTCAAGTGCTGCTCGAAGTTTTACCCAAAAGACTCGCTTTTAGAACCTCATACTTCAACTCTGTTAGAGAACTTATGAACATCATACAACGGCTATAACCCTTGCTATATAAAGATCATGTGTCGAAAGTGTATACAATCGTCGTAAACGACGGGGCTTTAAACCCATTTATTAAATGGTAAGAATTAAACGGCTTTGCGGTTAGCTAATAGCTTTGATTAAAAATTTGTCACTCAAACTAAATTTTATTTGGTTTGAGTACTCGCTACTCGCTACTCGCTACTCGCTACTCCCTTACTAGACCATTTTCTAAAATTTGACCTACCAAGTTACTTAGTGGGCTAGGTAAGCCCTATAATCAATAACATCAGAGATTCAAATATTAAACATAATGACCGTAGTTGTCTTTGGCAGTATCAATCTAGATTTAGTTGTAGAAGTTCCTCGTTTACCTGTAAAGGGAGAAACTGTAATTGGCAAGCGTTTTTTCTCTGCTGCGGGAGGAAAAGCAGCTAATCAGGCGGCAGCTATAGCTAAACTAGGCATACCAGTTAGACTAATTGGTCAAATTGGTCAAGATAACTTTGGTCAAACCCTAATCGAAAGTTTGCAAGCCGTTGGAGTGAACACTGATGGTATTACCGTCAACCCCCATACTTATTCTGGAGTTGCTTCCATTGTAGTAGATGACACAGGAGCTAACACTATAGCCTGTGCTGCAGGAGCAAATAATCTAGTCAGAGAAAAAGAAATAGAACAATTCAAAATTATACTTCCCCAAGCAAAAATTGTACTTCTAGAGTTGGGTATTCCAATTGCCACAGTTTTAATGGCAGCTAGAGCGGCTAAAGCTCATGATTGCTTTCTCATACTCGATCCTGCTCCTGTTAGATCTGATTTGCCTGAGGAACTATATAGCCTAGTAGACGTAATTACGCCTAACGAAGTAGAAGCGAGTCAATTGGTTGGCTTTACTGTCGATGGTGTCACTACTGCAAGACAAGCAGCATCGTTTATACACCAGATGGGAGTTAAAAACGTCATTATTACTTTAGGCGAGCAAGGAGCTTTCTGTAGTAGTGAAGAAGACAGTTTTTGGATGAAACCTATTCCTGTATCTGTAGTAGATACTGTAGCCGCAGGAGATGCTTTTAATGGAGCATTAGCCGTTGCACTAGCATCAGGGAAATCTCTCAAAGAAGCAGTACAGTGGGGTACAGTTGGTGGAGCTTTAGCTGTCACCAAAAATGGTGCACAGTCTTCTCTTCCCAGTAAAGATAGTTTTCATCAACTACTAAATCAACAAGCTCTTTTAGCTTGACATCCTCCCAGCCAAAGTACTCTACATCTTCTTGCCAAAAGATATTATTCATGCTCCAATAAGGCAAATACTGTAAGATTAGCTAAAATGATCTATAGAGATCTAGAAAGATCTATAAATCTTAACTCTGGTAACTTTTATGACAGTGTTTTGAAACAAGGGCTTAGCCAGCTTAAGCTATCTTAGCCATCTTAATTTAAAAAAAATTACTATATAAACAGCAAGTGCAAGCAGCAGCTTACATTAACCAAACAATAAAATGACAACTGAAAACACACATCTACGTTCTGAATTTATCAATACTCAAGTGATCGCTCGCAACAGCGGTAAAAGATTAGGAGTGGTAAAAGAGGTTTTGGTAGATATAGATCGTAGAGAAATAGTAGCTTTGGGTCTACGAGATAATTTACTTTCGGTTTCTGGCATACCCAAGTATATGTATCTTGATAGCATTCGTCAGACTGGAGATGTGATTTTAGTAGATGATGAAAATGTAATCGAAGATATTGATATTGAAGCCTACAGTAAATTAGTCAATTGTGAAGTAATTACCGAAGCTGGAGAACCTTTAGGCAAAGTCAGAGATTTTCAGTTTGATGCAGAAAACGGGGCGGTAAATTCTATTGTGATTGCTTCTTTAGGAATACCGCAAATTCCCGAACAATTTATTAGTACTTATGAATTGTCCATTGAAGAGGTGGTTAGCAGTGGACCAAATCGTCTAATCGTTTTTGAAGGTTCAGAAGAACGTATTGAACAGATTTCTGTGGGACTATTGGAGCGTTTGGGTATTGGTCGTCCTCCGTGGGAAAGCGATCGCGAAGAATATTATCCCCAAACTATTAAAGCCGAAAATCAGCTAGGGTCAGGAACTCCTATTCGCCCACCAATTTCAACTCCTGTAGACACCAGAACACCTGTAATGGAAGAACGCTGGGATGAGGATGAATGGCAAGAAGCTCGTGTTTCACCACCTCCCATGAGACAGCAAGCAGAAGCAATTCCTTACGAAGAAGAATATGAAGAAAATAACTGGGAAGATGCTGAACCCGAAGTATATGATGCACAAGTGTATGAGGCTAAGCCACCAGTTAAAGACTATGAATATGATAAAGCGACTACGGAAGATGTCTGGGACGACGATGTTAAACCAGAGCCTTATAATCCCCCGCCAGTAAATATTCCCAAGAAGCAAAAAGCTCCTGAATACGAAGAAGAACCAGGCTAAGTTGGTAATTAAGAGGGTAAACAAAGTCTTGAAATGCCCTTTTAATATTCAAATAATGTGCCTCAGATGCTAAAACTTTGATCTGCCTATTGGAATAGCGATTTAAGCTTAGTATTTCTGTTTATTCTTTCGTTTCTATTAATGAAGAATTAAACCCCAACTAAAATCTGTCGAACTCTTAGGAAACAAATTGTTTCTCTCAGACATAACGAATTAAATTCGTTGGACGCTCACGTCAAAAAAGCGATTACCTTCAAGTAATCGCTTCGCGATCGCTAGAATTATATTGTTTGTTTAATTATTTCTTCTTAAGCAAGTCCCACTAATTTCTCGCTTAATTCCCAAAGGCGTTTACCTTTGTTAGCATCCATGGCTTCATTAGAAATTTCCTGCTTAAATGCTGCACGGTCTTCTTGTTGACGATTACCCCAACTGTAATAAACTCCAGACTCATTAAATCCTGGATCGGCAACAACCTTAGCAACTCTCTCTCCTGCTAATTCCTCCGTCACATAGCCACCAGTAATGTTTTTCTGAAACCAAGGGAAAATAGTCCGAAACAAAGAATAATGGTTGCGGAATAAAGCAGTCTCAGCAACGCACCCAGGATAAAGAGCATTAAAAATAATTCCTGTAGGCTGATGATAACGGTTGTGCAACTCTCTCATGGTCAGCATATTGCAAAGTTTACTATCTTTATAGGCTTTACCTGATTTGAATTTCTTACCGTCAATCATGGTTATGGGTGCCTTAAAACCTTCTTCCATACCTTTTAAATCTCCTAAGTCTGGAGGTGCAGGAATAGGAATTTTCCCCCCTAATTCTTTGGGGTTGGCAGTAACAGTCCCTAAAATGACCAATCTTTTTTCTCGTGCAGGAGACTTACGTAAATCTTCCAGCATTAAGTTACACAAAAGAAAATGACCGAGGTGGTTAGTGGCAACGCTTAATTCGTAGCCTTCTTTACTCCGTTGTGGCTCTTTTTCTAGGGGTAAGTAAATAGCAGCATTACACACCAAAGCATCAAGAGATTTACCAGTAGCACGAAAATCTTGGACAAACTGACGCACACTATCCAAAGATGCTAAATCAAGATGAATAATACTATATTTGTCTTTGGGTATACCGACTTGCGCTGCCGCTTTTTCAGTTTTGGGTCGATTGCGACAAGCCATTACTACGTGCCATCCTCTATCCGCTAAAGCTTTTGCTGCATATAAACCGACTCCAGAAGATGCACCTGTAACTACAACTGTTGATTTTTGCTCTTGTACCATTCTGTTAAAAAACTATTTATTATTTATACCTGTCTTTAAAATCTCACAATACAGAACCTCTGGGGTTCAAGAATTTATAAAGTGTTATAGTTATCAAAAATATAGTCAAACTAATATATAACGAATATACCGAATAGTTTGGGTGTAATTTTACGCTGATTTTTGATGATTGTGATATGTTACTATGCTACAGAAAGCAAAACAGCCTCTTGATATAAAAGACAAGACCAATGAATATTTAGATATAAAACTCAACACATAACTATCTAGAAGTTTGTAGCCATCTTTTGAGGATTTAAATGAGAAAGACAATCTTAGATAAAAGTAGATTGTCATACAAGGCAAAATAATCAGTACTGGTAATTGAAGCTATATTGCTCCAACAGTTGTCTAGCCAATAATGTATCTAGTTAAATAATGATTGAGGTATCTTTGCGCCACCGCATTTAGTTAGGTACTAACATTATTAATTGTCAAATTTCCACTAATTTTGGTGCTTGCTCTTTTGTTGATTTTGAATTGAGCTACAATTTGATATCAATATAACTTATCATTATTTAACAATTAGCATTATAATTGGCACTGTTGCCATCAGAAATTAGTTTGGCTGCATAACAACACTGTCAACACAGTTGAAATCCTGACCCAAAGTGGTCATCAGCGTTACACCGCCTTTAGAAGACGGTACCTGCGCTCTCCTAGGGGCTGTCACCTGAATTTATTTTCGGTGCTTGAACGCCCCGCCACATTCGGCGGTAAAGGAAGCAACAGTCCATGGCCTCTTAAATAGCACTTAAAGGCGATTCGCGAGGTTTGTAATAATCAAGATATATAAACAAAAATGAAAGACCTTACTCGATATCGGAACATTGGCATCTTCGCTCACGTAGATGCGGGTAAAACCACGACCACTGAAAGAATCCTGAAACTTACTGGTAAAACCCACAAAATCGGTGAGGTGCATGAAGGAGAAGCAACAACTGACTTCATGGATCAAGAAAAAGAACGTGGTATTACCATTCAGTCTGCTGCAACTAGCTGTTATTGGAAGGATCATCAGCTAAATATTATTGATACTCCTGGTCACGTTGATTTTACAATCGAAGTTTATCGTTCTCTTAAAGTTTTAGATGGTGGTATTGGTGTGTTCTGCGGTTCGGGTGGGGTTGAACCTCAGTCTGAAACAAACTGGCGTTATGCTAACGATTCTAAGGTAGCCCGCATCATCTATGTTAATAAGTTAGACCGTACTGGTGCTGACTTTTATAGCGTCGTTAAGCAAGTAGAGGAAATTCTGGCTGCCAAACCCTTGGTAATGGTGTTACCTATTGGAATTGAAAATGATTTTGTTGGGGTAGTCGATATCTTAACCCGCAAAGCTTGGGTATGGGATGATTCTGGCGAGCCAGATAAGTATGAAATTCAAGATGTTCCAGCAGATATGGCTGATGATGTGGAAACCTATCGTGAACAGCTAATCGAAACTGCGATCGAGCAAGACGATGACCTGATGGAGAAATATTTAGAGGGGGAAGAGATTTCCATTGACGAAATTAAAGCTTGTATCCGTAAGGGAACTCGCGAACTTGCTTTCTTCCCTACTTACTGTGGTTCTTCCTTTAAAAATAAAGGGGTACAGTTAGTGCTAGATGCGGTAGTTGACTATCTACCCAACCCCATGGAAGTTAAACCCCAACCAGAGGTTGACTTGGATGGTAATGAAACTGGGGAATATGCGATCGTTGATCCCGAAAGACCCTTGCGTGCTTTAGCATTCAAGATCATGGATGATCGTTATGGTGCGTTAACCTTTACTCGAATTTATTCTGGTACCTTAAACAAAGGTGAATCTGTCTTAGATACTGCAACAGGTAAAACTGAGCGCGTGGGACGGATGGTAGAAATGCACGCAGACTCCCGTGAAGAGATAAGTTCAGCCCAAGCAGGAGACATTATTGCGATCGTTGGTTTGAAAAATGTGCAAACTGGACACACTTTATGTGATCCTAAAGAACCTGCAACTTTAGAGCCGATGGTTTTCCCCGATCCTGTAATTTCTATTGCTGTAACACCTAAAAACAAAGGTGCTTCCGAAAAACTTGGTACTGCTCTGAGTAAAATGGTTCAAGAAGATCCTTCTTTCTATGTTGAAACTGACTTTGAAAGTGGTGAAACCATTATCAAAGGTATGGGTGAACTTCATCTAGATATCAAGGTAGATATTCTTAAACGTACTCATGGAGTAGAAGTAGAAGTCGGTAAACCTCAAGTAGCCTATCGTGAATCTATTACTAAGATGATCCAAGATAGTTACACTCACAAGAAACAGTCTGGTGGTTCTGGTCAGTTTGGTAAGATTGACTATACTATCGAGCCTGGTGAACCAGGTTCTGGCTTTGAGTTTGAGTCCAAAGTTACTGGTGGTAACGTTCCTAGAGAATTTTGGCCTGCGGTAGAAAAAGGTTTTGCTAAT
>JASJDX010000152.1 GCA_030064975.1 Pleurocapsa sp. MO_192.B19 | reverse complement strand
CTAAAATCTCAAGTAATGCTATAGGCTGAACAATTGCCAGTAAACTATAAAAAAATTTAGGCTTCTGGACGCAAGTTGATCTAAACTTGCTAAACAAGAGAAGATGTCTGCGAATCATATGCCTAGAAAAAAGTTTTTTGTTACTCTGTTTATCTTAGTTGTGGTTATTACTATCTCGATTACGCCACCAGCAGCAGCACAATTACCCTTTATTCAAGATTTGGCGATTTTCTCGCGGATATTACGCCAAGTACAAGAAAAATCTCTCAATTCTGCCTGTATTCGTTTGGATGGACGTTGTTTATTTAAGCTAGCTGCTACAGATTCTGAGGTGTTATCTACGAGAATTAATGAAATCCAAGAGCGTTTTGGCAAGGTGACATCAGACTATTTATCTGATGAAAATAACAAGGGGAAGGTAACCATTCAGAAAAACGGTAATTTACAAGATATCTATCTTATCCTTGACGAGCAAAAAGAGCGTTTATTTACTGTCACGAATCCTGATGCTAGAGCTAATGATGTCAGTGTATCAATTAGAGCGCAACAGCTTAAATTTTCCATTGAGGAAGGCTTAAAAGTAGCCAGACAGGAACGATCTTCCCCATACTTTAAACAACAAATCATTATCGGCATATGTACTTTAACTTTTATGTTCCTGAGTAATTTTCCCCTTACCTGGGGAATCAAAAATTTTCGCACATCGACGCGACGACTCGCACCTTCAGATACATCGAAAACTCTGCCGATCGCCGATCAATTAGCTCGTCGTCAAAAATGGAACTTAACTGAAATTAAATATCGTTTGTTGCAATTAGCTCAAGTGTTGATGTGGGGTGGTGGAATTTTATTTGTACTTGATTTATTGCCTAAAACCAGAATTATCCCTTTTTTATTGATTGCTGCATTGAGAATTCCTTTCCGCATCAGCTTAGTGGCATTATTGACCTACATCTTGATTCGTTTAACTTATTTTTTAATTGCCAAACTGAGTGCCGTAGCGATCGCCAGTCAGTCGGAAGATTTGAGAGTTAATCAACGTGGTAAATTGCGAATTGAAACCACAACCAGAATCCTACGTAGTACGGTGACGATTATTTTGGCAGGAATTGGTATTTTATTGGCTTTTTGGATTAATGGAGTCAATATTGCCCCGATCCTTGCTGGTGCAGGTATTTTTGGCTTGGGATTATCTTTAGCTTCACAAAATCTGATTAAAGATGCCATTAATGGTTTTATAATCATTTGGGACGATCGCTATGCTGTGGGAGACATTGTTGATATTGGTGGAGTGAGTGGCTTAGTAGAAAATATCAACCTAAGAATTACCCAACTCAGAGATGCTGAAGGAAGATTGATTACTGTACCTAATAGTACCGTAGAGATTGTAGCAAACCATTCTAGTCAATGGTCTAGAGCCGATCTAACTATTCCTGTTGCCTATCAAACAGATATAGATCGCGCCATAACTATAATTCATCAAGTAGCCGAAGCTATGACTGAAGATACTAATTGGCAAGAGCGTATTTGGGAGTTTCCCAATATCTTAGGAGTAGAAAATTTTAGCGATCGCGGTATTTTAATTCGTGTATGGATCAAAACCGAACCCCTAAAACAGTGGGAAGTAGCTAGAGAGTTTCGCCGTCGGGTTAAAATTGCTTTCGATCAAGCAGGAATTCCGATCCCTGTACCGCAACAACAAATACTACTGGATAAAAAGAAGTTAGTTGGTAATCAAGAGCAAAACTGATAACTTGTCTAACTGATGAACAACTGACAACTAACTTTTAACAAAATAATTCCTTGTTCCTTTGGCATCTAAAGCTGTTCCCAGGCGGTTAAGAGCATGAACATAAGCTGCGGTACGAGCATTTATATGTAAATCCTTGGCAATAGTCCAAGTATTTTCCGCTTCGGCTTGCATTTTTTCTTTAAGGCGTTGATTTACTTCTTCTAAAGTCCAATACCAACCACTACGGTTTTGTACCCATTCAAAATAACTAACGGTAACGCCTCCAGCATTAACTAAAATATCAGGAAAGACATAGATACCTTTTTGCCCTAAAATTTTGTCTGCATCGGAATTAATCGGCCCATTGGCTACTTCAAAGATATACTTAGCTTTAATATCTGAGGCATTTTCAGCAGTAATTTGATTTTCTAACGCCGCAGGGATTAAAACATCTACATCTAAAGCTAGCAACTCTTGATTAGAAATAACCTGATGTTCCACAATGCTGCATACACTGTCTTGACAGTATACCGCTTTCATCTCGCGACCCTGATTTTTATGCTCCTTAACGCTAGCAATATCTAGACCCTGGGGTGCATAGATTCCACCTTTAGAATCGCTCACCGCAACTACTTGATATCCTGCCTCTGCAAGTAAACTGGCTACAGTTGAACCTGCATTACCAAAACCCTGAACAGCAACAGTAGTTTTTTGGGGACTAAGCTTAAATTTGGGCAGCATAGTTTGAATTACGGTAAATGCCCCCATTGCTGTTGCGGTATCTCTGCCTTTACTTCCTCCTAAAGCCAATGGTTTTCCTGTGACTACTCCCCGACATAACTGACGTTCAATGGTGCTGTATTGATCCATCATCCAACCCATAATAGTTGCGTTAGTATAGACATCAGGGGCAAGAATATCAGTATCTACGCCAATGGCATCGGCGATCCCATCTATATAACCGCGACTCAATCTTTCTAATTCCGCCTTGGATAACTCTTTAGGATTTACGGTAATACCTCCTTTAGCTCCACCGAAGGGTAAATCTAATAAAGCACATTTAAAAGTCATCCAAAAAGCCAGAGACTGTACCTCATCTAGACTGACATTGGGATGATAGCGAACACCACCTTTCCCTGCACCTCTAGTATCGTCATAACGGACACGATAACCAGAGAATACTTTCAATCTGCCATCATCCATCCGCACAGGAATAGATACACTCAGACTTGTCTTAGGATACTGCAAACGGGCGATCGCATCTTCGGAAATGGTTACGTGCTTCAATGCCTGTTCTAATCTTTTACTGGCATCAGATAGTAAAGAAGTTGTAGAGTCGCCTGTATTTTGCATCGCTATCCTTCAAGTTTACTGATAAGGTATTCTTCTAACTTATGTTTTGACGGTAACTGGTTTCTCAAATGCTGCTTATTTTTTAACCTTTGTTCACAACCCTTGATTCCTCTATTTTTAAACTTTGAAAATCCCCAGAGCGATCGCTATAAATAATAAAGGGCCTCGCCCTAGCTAAAAGCTTTTTGATAAATAGTAAACTACTACTTTGGATTAGTGAATCAGAATATCCTTTTCAAGTTGTATATTGGCATGATCTGGAGCATTTTAGTCAGGAAACTTTGTTACAGCAGAATAATTATAATCCTGATACAAAAGTGACAATTAAAGAATTGCAATCTTTCTTTTCCTCTGCAACCAAAGAACAAGACTGGCATAACAAAGAAGAACACGCAGAGGTACAACGCTATCAGCTTTTAGTCAGCAATTCTCATTTTGAAAAGAGAATTGCTGGTTGGGTGTTCCCCCTTGGCAATTATAAGCAAGGGCATACTGGGGTTTCTCTATTAGATAGTTATTCTGATTGTTGGTGTTGGCTTGACTGGGATTACCGTATTTTAAATGAATATTACGCGAAACTTCGGCAGAACAACTTACTAGTAAGACAATTAAAATTACAGCGATTATGCGGCAAAAACTAAAGATTATTAATTTGGTGTCAATTTTCATGAATCATGATAAATAACCTGCCTTAAGAAAAAGACTGGCAACAAAAAGAGCTAATGTTATAACATCAATTTTTATAACATTAATAACTCACCTATCGTTTCTAAGCGTTTATAGTTCGTTAACTGTACAAAAGTGTCTGACAAGTTTTCGGCAATGGTAGGGCTAATCCAACCCATTTGCTTTAATAGATGAATCGCCACAGCATATTTAGCTCGTTTTGCTCCATCTTTGACTTTAATTGCCAGTCCCATACCTTCTCCAATGCGACCAACACATTGAATACCTTCTGCACCAGATTTACTCACTAATTCTCCTTCACTTAAAAGCATAAGCTCTGTATCAAAAGCTCCATCTCCAGCAATCATACGAGGATAATAGGTCATTGCACGGGCAATACGCTCTAAATCTAAACTGTTACCTGCTGCTAAGAGGGCATAAAGATGAGCCATCTGTTGTAATTGCATCGAGTAGGTAGGCATCCCACAATCATCCTGCGCCCCAATTAATTCCTCTCCAGGCATTTCTAGTAGTTCAGATATTTGGCTTAAAATTAGCTTTTGCACTGGGTTAGAGCGATGCAAATAAGTATTAAGAGGCCAATGACGATTTTGACAGACTGCTAATACTCCAGCGTGTTTCCCCGAACAATTGTGTTCTAGACGATTCTTTTTTCCTGGAGGAATAGGGCATTGTAAGGCAGTAGGATCGACATCGGCTCGCCAAAGCACATTAAAAGCTTGTCTTGCTTGCTCAATTTTTCCCTGGTGGGAACTACAAATAATCGCTAAATCGCGATCGCTTAAGTCATATCTTTGTATTGTTCCTGTAGTAGTAACGGCTAATGCCTGAAACGGTTTTAAAGCCGAGCGAATAAAAGCTGATGTTTGGGAATTCCCCGCCACCAACAAAACACGCCCTCGACTATCACAAACTGCCGCTTCTACTTGATGGGCTGATTCCACAATTCCTTCTCGGAGGAGATGGACTTCTAAAGGTGGTGCTTGAACTCGTTTTCCCCTGGTCATTCGATATTGAATTTAAAACAAATAGTAATGATGAGTTTAACCGAAAATCAGCCAAATTAAACTACTTAAACCAATAATTCCCGCTAGCAGACCAAAAGTCTTGCCTAACCTGATTAATATCGGCTCTATTTCATAGCTGACAATTAGGCGATCGCGATTTAACATAGCGGTGGGTTTGAGCCAGGTTTGTCCATCGTACCAGCCAGACTCTTCATAGAATATGCGATCGCTTTTAAGGCGATCCTTGATATATCGCCAACCTAGATAAATTCTCGATAAAAATAGCCCAGTGAATAAGCAGACTCCAATCAAGCAAGACAAAATAAATTTGAGTGTTTCTTGTGCAGGAGCAAAAATAGACATAGCTAACGGTGCAGCCAATACTAAACTCCAAAAACTAACCCAAGCTATTTTTCTGCTATATTTGCTGATTGCTAGAGTTCCCCAGTCAAATAACCACGATTCTTTTAATTGCTGGTATTCATGAATAGGTTGTTGCTCTTTAGGAACTGGACAAAAATTAACGGTAGATTCATTCATAGCAACAAACTTTTAACGGTGCTGAGAAAATTCAATACGCTCTGCGTGACCCCAAAACGCTTCTAGATTATAGTATTCTCTCTCTTCAGGAAGAAAGGTATGGACAATGACCTCTTCATAGTCTTGAACTAACCAATGACCTTCTTTTTTACCTGAAACCCTTACAGGACTGAGATTATATTTTTCTTCAATCTGCTCTTCAACTGATTCAGCAATTGCTCTTAGCTGAGTTGGCGAGAATCCAGTGATCAGCACAAAATAATCGGCTAAATAAGAGACATCGGTAACTTTTAACAGAACAATATCTTCAGCTTTTTTGTCATCAGCAGCAATAGCTATTTGCCAAGCTAATTCTTTACTACTGACGGCTGATTGAACATGAGGTTGTTTTTGGGTAGCGATTGTTTGTTCTGATGATAATTTGCTCATTAAAAATGTAATTTGAGGTTTTTTTATTTTTTTTTGTGCGATTTATCGACTCTTTATTAATAAATATGATTTACTTGTTTTGTTTAGCCTTAGTCCAAGCCCAATTTCTAGTTAAGATAGTGCGGGGATGAATAATTTTTTGCTTACTTACTAAATATTTTAAAGAATAATCACTGGTTTGTTGTACACATTTGTAAAGATTTTCCTGAGCTACGGTGCGCATCGCCACTAATTCGGCATTATCACCCCGATTTGGTTCGAGAGCATCAGCAATAAACACCACGCAGCTTAATTTACTCATCTGCGGCGAACCCAAAGTATGATTACCAATGGCTGCTAAAATTTCTGGATCTTTGACCCCAAATTCTTGTTGAGCAACCACTGCTCCTACCTCTGCATGGAGCAAATGGGGATTATTATAACATACTTCATCTACTGGTATATTGGCTTCGGTGGCTATTTTTAGTAGCTTACGTGGCGAAAAAAACTTTGCCAAGTCATGCATTATACCCGCCTGTGCTGCTTGCTGTTCATTTAGCTGGTGACAGCCAGCCAAATCAATACAAGTTTGTTCTACCCCTAAAATATGTTGTAAACGATGGCTAGAAACGTTTTTCTCCAGCCAGGATAAAATGCGATCGCGCATAGAAGCTATTTAAATAACTCGGTAAAAATAAAATTAACTGGTTGAGATTGTTATTGGTCAGTTTTCAATAATAATGCTTGAATTCAATTCAATACTTCCTAATTTCTAATTCCTAATTTCTAATATAGTTAAATTTATTCTGCCTTACCTACTTATTAATATCAATGATAATTTGGCAAAAGTTTACTCAGATTAGCTGCTAAACCTCGTCAACTTAAAAAACCATAGTTTTTGAATCGAGTATAAAGTAAATCAAAACGCAGGAGATATTTTTTATTTGCTACTTGCTACTTGCTACTTGCTACTTGCTACTTACGAACAGATATCTTAAAAACTCCTGATTTCAACAACGTGGTTCTATAAGAGTCGCGAAACCTCAGCATATCCCAAGTTCAAACTGGCTGCAGTTTATTGTAGGTTGTTGTGCTATTAAATTACATATTGTTGCACCACTTTTTTAATTACTAACTTCAATTGTAATTATCTAAAATAAGTGAATTAATTTTAGATAATTAGAGGAAAGTCATCTATCTAAAGAAAGATTTTAGTTGCTATTAAACAATAAAAAAATCAAAAAATAAAGACTAAGTATTAATAATTTAAGCTCAAAAATCAATAAAAAATAGAGACTTTATTACACATCACAATAAATAATAACGGTAATCAATGTTTGTTGAAGATTTAATAAATTCAATCAAAACATCCAGATAAAGCTAGAAAATAAAAATTAAGTAACTTATGCAAACAAACTAAACAATGATTAGTTTACGTAAATTTTTAGTAACATTATTTCTAACTAGCTGCTTGCTTTTGACTTCTTGCGCGCAGCAAGCTCCTTCTCGTTTTGATGGAGCGCAACAAGAAAGTACCAGTAAAGGTGCAACCGCAGTATCAGATAACTCTCAATCTGGAGGGAGTTTTAACCGTTATTTCCCAGATGCTGCTGACGGATATGAACGAATCTATAGTCAAGAAAAACAAGGTTTTGCTCAAGCTAAGTTGAAAAAAGATGGTCAAGAAATTGCCATCTTATCCATTTCTGATGTTTTAAATAATCCCAGTACAGTTGATAAGTTCAAAGACAGTGCCGACAATATTAGCGGTTATCCTGCAATTAGTCAGGGAAGTACAGGAACAGCGGTACTAGTTAACGATCGCTATCAAGTAAAAATTCGCTCTAAAGATTCTAATTTTAGCCAAAGCGATCGCGAAAAATGGTTAGGCAAGTTCGATCTTAGAGGGTTATCTAAACTGAAATAAAATCCCAATCTCTCAATAAATTTCACCATCTAAATTAATTAGAAACCCATCAAGTAATCAATTTCAGGAGCAAGCAGTGAGTAAATCTATTTTTGAATTGGTAGATAATCTGCCGACTAACAACGTCACCACAATGATGCTGAAATCTTTAGACTCTATCGTTCCTGGCGAATGGGAAAATACGGTTGGCTTTGTCAATACAATTCGCAAGGTAACAGGAGAAACTGATGAAGAATTGATCCAGCAAATTGGCGATCGCGCCGTGTGGCTCTACAATGATAAATCCCAAGGATATCGCCGAGCAATGTGGCTTTATCAAACTGTAGATCGTACAGATAGAGCCTTAGGTTCAGCAGCATTAGCAAATAAAGTCGGTAATAAAATTCCCTTGATCGGTGGTTTGTTGACGAAAGTTACTCCCAATCCCGATAAAGCACAGTCTCTCGATCTATGTATTAAATTAGTAGTAGAATTAGTGGCTTTCTGCCAGATTAACGGTATTCCTGGGGACAGTATCGGTGATTTTGTTGGTGCATTAGGAGACTATAGCGGCGAATCTCTCATGCGAATGGCAGCTTTAATATGTGTAGATGGCTTAATACCTTTAGGTCCTGATTTCTTGCTTAAAGCCCAGTCAACCCTTGAGGGAATTGGACCCAAAGAGTTAGAATCCAATTCTACTTTTAGTGGTGTTCAAGAAGAAATTCCTGGTGGCAACACTAGAGGAAAGCTAGATTTTATTGGCGAAAGCTTTGACTCAGTAAAAGGCTGGATGGCTGATTTTACCGCTAGCAAAAACCTGACACCCCAAAAAGTCATGAGCAATCTACAGGGATTTTTAGAATTTTCTGATAGTAAGTTGGACTATGTCGCTGCCTTTATTGATATGTCCACTAACTATTATGAACATACTGGCACACAAACACTGGCTAGAAGATTGATTGAACGGGCGTTCGATGAGATTTAAGCAATCTAACGATACTTTTTGCGCATTACCAGACAGTTACGATGATTAGGGAGATTGAGGTATTGCAGTTCATCGGTTAATTTTTTGATAAATTGTAATCCTCTTCCTCCTTCTTTTTCCACAGAATGAGCATCCTGTTCGCTTTTGAGCAACTTGTCTTGAAAGTCAAATGGCTGTCCGCGATCCCAAATACGCATTTCTAAAAAGTTGGGTAGCAATTCCACTTCTAGGTCAATAGGTGTATTTTTAGGCAAATTTTGATGAGCATGGCGTACGGCATTAGTAAAAGCTTCGACTAATGCCACTTCACATTGCCAACCCATTTTCTGCGGCACTAAAGGAAAAACCAAAGCTTCAAACCACTGTAGCACCTCTTTTAGAGCCTCTAATTCAGTTTTAACCTGTAAGTGATATTGTTTTATTTCCTCGCTTGTTCTCATTAGATACCGATTGTTATAATATGCAAAAAATGAATAATTTTTAGCTGATTATTTGTGGTTGATTATCTTTTTGTATGCTCAAAAACTATAATTTGTAGGACTTAACTCAAGAAGAATTATAGCTGCCAATCATGTTAACTTATGTCTTATAAATTGATAAGAACTACAGTATATATTTTTACATTTCACTGAAAAAATAATAGCTTTCTGAAAAATACTAAGTAGTTATACTCTATTTAATCTTTAATAGTTTTGACAAGCTATAGGATGTATAGAGAAATATGATTCTGGCTAATTTGATGGTCAAATTAGCCTCTTAGATGTAGCAAATGGAGATATTACTCTCAGATCGGATAAAATTGCTCTAGTCTGCCATGAAGCAATAATTAATTAAATATTTTAGATGTTTGGTTTTATTAATTTAAATAAACCTGTTGGGTTTACTTCTCATGATTGCGTTGCCAAACTGCGAAAGTTATTAAATACGAAGAAAATTGGACACGGAGGAACTCTCGATCCTGCCGCAACAGGAGTATTACCTGTGGCAGTGGGTAAAGCAACTAGATTGTTACAGTTTTTGCCTGAACCTAAAGCCTATCGTGCTCGTATTCGCTTAGGAGTAACAACAACTACTGACGATCTAGAAGGCGAAGTAATTAACAGTGTTGCTGTAGTAGATTTTGAATCAGAGGAAATTATTGCTAGTTTAAACAATTTTGTGGGTAAAATTGAACAGATACCACCGATTTATAGTGCTATCAAAAAAGAGGGTAAAAAACTATATGAACTAGCCAGAAAAGGAGAAGATGTTGTAGTAGAACCTAGAACAATTACTATTACAAAAATTGAGTTGCTAAATATTTATCGAGCAGATTTTTATGAGCTAGAGGTGGAAATTCACTGTAGCCCTGGTACATATATTAGAGCGATCGCTCGTGATTTGGGAAAAATGTTAGGAGTAGGGGGGACTTTAGCTGATTTGATTCGTACTGAAAGTTGCGGGATGCAGCTAAATAACAGTATTACTTTTGAACAAATAGAAAACCAGTTACAACAACAGACTTTTTCTTTAATCCAACCCAGTCTATTATTAAGTCATTTAAAG
>JASJDX010000151.1 GCA_030064975.1 Pleurocapsa sp. MO_192.B19 | reverse complement strand
GCATAATTCTGGTGAGCGTAAGACTTAACTTTTTTGTAATCGATGGCGACCTCTAAGCCATCAATAATTAGATTTTCGGTAGCGTCGCCTGCGGACTTGAAGAATTGATTGTGTTGCAGAAAGGTATTTTTGATACCAACATGAATAGCCAATTGACTTAACCAACTCAGAGATTGTAAACCTGTCAGAGAAATTAAACCATCGCTACTGATTTGAAATGATTCGGTAAACAACCAGTCTAAAGCTTCGTAGTCGTTTCCTTTCCAGTAAAGACTAATAGTGTTTTTTGTCAAAACCCATTTGAAATTTTCCTGTCGAGATTTTAAAGTGGGATAACGCTTTGCTAGAGTTTTTAGAGTCATATATAAGCCAGCTACTCCCGCACGATGCAGCATGGTCATGCCAGGATCGCTCAAGCTTATCTCGATGTTTGGTTCAGTTGCTTTAGCAATCATCTCCGCAGTATCTTAAACAAATACACCACAACCCATTTTGTGTTTCCCCCCTAATCCCTTTTCCTGAAGGAGAATAGAATCTGCTTCGCTTAAGTTGTTTGCTTCGATGCCAAAACCAACTAAGGTTTGCTTTACTTGTACAGTTTTAGGTTTGGGAGTGCCGTCTTTTTTAGAGATTAGTTTTAAGTCAGTCTGAATATTTAATTTTTCTATCTGTCTTTTAGCAGCTTCGAGAAACCCATTTGGTTCTTCATATCCTCGAATTACTACTATATGCGATCGCAACCTCGATTTTGGTTGCAGAAAATTCATTTCGGGAATTCCCAACCTAATTTTGTGTTTGCCGATAGTTAAAGACTTATCGCTAAAGGAATAGACAAAGGGTATTTTTTCCGATGGAATACGAATTAGTATTTTGGAACGCTCCGTTAAGTTTATTTCGTTGAGTTTCGTTTATTTTATATTTTGAATAGAATAAGGCTCTTTTCGATTTTCATTTAAAAATTTACAAACTTTTGTCGGTGAATATTTTGCGTCTGGAATATGATTACTTTGAGGATCAAATAAAGGTTGATTGTAACACTCTACTTTTTGTAATTTCATAAGATTGGACTTCATATTTTCTAATTCTTGTTTTATCTGAGTCCAAGATAAGCCTTCCTCAACAAAAAGGCATAATAGATTGATAAACCCTGCCCAAAATTTTGAATATTGAAATGAAGTATTAATTTTTGTATTTGGCTCAAGCCTATCATTTTTGAAGACTGAAAATATTTCATTAAAATATCTTTCTAATAAAATAATACCTTTTTTAACTAAAATATCTTTCTGGCATAACTCCGAAATTTGAGCATTAAATAGTTGCTCATATCCATTTTTTTTAAGCAAATTTTTACCACTCTTGGCATTTTCAACCCTTTTGATTTTACTGGTATTTGTTATTTTTTTGATTGCATCTATAATAGTTCCAGCTTCAATCAATCTTCGATTAATCTTATCTGAGTTAACATCAAAAAATGAGCTATATTTTGGACGGTCGTTTACTCCAACTATGATTCTAGTTGCAATAACTTTAGGATCTTCGCTTCCTAAATCATAAGCAATTTGATCCAAATGAGATATTTCTACTTTTGTTTGGTTTACGTTGATTTCTATAAATACTCTGGCACTTGATTGACTAATTGTCTTTTCATCTAAATCTTTGAAATCAATAGCAGTAACTTGAACTTGGCAATTATCTTGCATGATGGATTTGACTTTTTCATCTGCATAAGAAAAAAGTCTATGTTGACCATCAACTATAGAAATACTGCCATATTTATCAGGTATATATAAATAGCTGTTATTTTTACCATCTTGGCAATACTTACATTCTTGAGATAAAATGACTAAAATATTTGATGGAAACATAAAGTCTGAATCAACTAAAGCATTTTTTCGTATTTCTTTTAACTTTTCATTGTTTAGTAATCTTTGATAATTGTGATTATTATCTTGCAATGAAGGTAGCTCATCTTTTCTTTGTACGTGAGCTATATTCAGTAGTTTATATGGAGAAATACTGAAAGTATATAAGTCAGCAAGAATAGAATCTTTACCACTAACCTTTTTATTTTTATTTCTAATCAGCAAGTTATCTTTTTGATAAATACTAATAGCGGTATTATTAGTATGTCTAATATTAAAGTTATGTAGAAAATAGTTCTTTGCCCACTTGCCTATAGTTTTTGAATACTCAATGATTCGCAAAAAGTCCGATTTATGTAATACAGCCATATCTTGAATCCTGTTAAGAGTTAAATCATATTTTTCTCTCTTTGTAGTGATGTAAAAAGCTTTAAGATCTTCTATTTCTCTAAAGAGTTTTGTATTTTCTTTCTTGACACCTAATTTTATCCATAGCTCTTCTGAATAATTCAGATGCTTTATAATGTTTATATGTTTGATGAATTTATCATATTTTTTTTTAATATCTCTCTTGTCTTCTCTTGCTGTTATCTCTCCTATCAGACAAACTTTGTTACAAGGAATAATATAGTCAAACTCAATATGTTCGTCTTCAGAATATCCTGAAGTAATATCGTTGAGTCTTACTTGACCTAAATCAGAACAACAAGTTAATCCAATATTTTGAAAAATTTTTGCTCCATATTCTTCTAATTGTTTATCTTTTAATTTCTCCAATAATTTCAACTCTGTATCCATAAAATATTTTGCGTTCCACGCCGAAAAATACATTATAAATACACTCAATCTGATTTTAAGCCAATAAAAATTAAGATAAAGTTAAAATCATCCATTTTCTTCTATTAATTATTCTTTAGATATTGGCAGAAAATTAATTTCTACTTTATAACCAACAGCATTAGCATATTGTTCAATAGTAGAAAGCTTGGGAGAAGAAGACGAGTTAACATTTTCCAAACGAGAGATATTACTTTTTTTAGTATTTAATTTTTCTGCTAACTCTTCTTGAGTCAATCCTGCTTTAGTTCTCAAGGCAATTAGTTGTTTGCGTAGCTTATATACAGGAGATAAGGCATTATATTCTTTTTTTACTTCGCTATTAGCTAAAGCTTTTTGTTTAAATTCTGCAAACGTTGGGCGAGTCACTTTTTAACCTCCTTCATTCTTTTTTTTGCTATATCCAACTCTTTTTTAGGAGTTTTCTGGGATTTTTTAATAAAGGAGTGGAGAATAACAATTTCTTTCCCTTTGAGAGTACAGTAAAAAGAGCAACCAATACCTTGTTTTCCTTTTGCTCTGATTTCAAATAACCCACCACCCATAGGAGCAGTATAAGGTTTACCGATAGTTACACCAAACTCTTCAATCATTTCTAAAATATGAAGAAAGTTGGCGAGTATACCAGGAGGAAAGTTTAAAGTTTCTTGTTCTACCTTTTTACTGTAAAAAGTAATTTTCCACTTCATAGTTATAAGTTATCAAATTTGATAACCTAATGTCTACAAAGTTATTCCACCGTCACTGATTTTGCTAAATTCCTTGGCTGATCGACATCTAACCCTTTAATCGCTGCAATGTGATAAGACAACATCTGTAATGGAATAACTGATAACACGGGGGAAATCAACTCATCTACCTCTGGTACAGTTAACATATCGTCAAAAGTATGGGCTGCTTCGGTGGCATTCATTGCAGTAGTTACACCAATTAAACGAGCATCTCTGGCTTTGGCTTCTTGGGCGTTAGAAATCACTTTGTCATAGACACTTCCTGGCATAGCTACTGCGACTACAGGTACTGTATTATCTAATAAAGCGATCGGTCCATGTTTCATTTCTCCTGCAGGGTAGGCTTCTGCATGGATGTAAGAGATTTCTTTGAGTTTTAATGCACCTTCAAGGGCGATGGGGAAGTTGATACCTCGTCCAATAAAAATAAAGTCTTCGGTTTCGGTAGTGAAGTTGTGAGCTAATTCTTCGATCGCATCTGCTTGAGTGTCAAGGATGGTTTCGATTTGGCTAGGAATCTGACGTAAGCCTTCAATTATTTCGCCAATTCTGTTGTTAGGCATAGCTTGACGGCGATAGGCTAAATCTAAAGAGAGGAAATAAAACCCCATTACTTGAGCGACAAAAGTTTTAGTTGCTGCAACACCAATTTCTATACCTGCATGGGTATCAATAATGCGATCGCATATTTGGGCAATACTACTTTCGGCGCGGTTGGTAACAGCGAGTAATTTTGCCTGGAATTTTGGTTCTAAATTTGCTCGTCTAGCTCTTTCTGCTTCTAAAGCTGCAATGGTATCGGCAGTTTCTCCAGATTGGGTAACACCTATGGTTAAGGTATTGGGAATTATAGGTTTAGGGGAATAACGAAACTCGGAAGCGTAGTCAACTGTTGTGGGAATACTTGCAACTTGTTCTAATAAATATTTACCAATTAAAGCAGCGTGCCAACTTGTACCACAAGCCAATATTTGGATATGTTCTAAATCGTCAGTTAGGTTAGGAGTCAAGCCAATATTGACAGGGCTATAATCGGGATTTTCATCGGCGTGCCAGTTAGGGTTGATGTAGTTATCTAAAGAGCTTCTAACTACCGCAGGTTGCTCATAAATTTCTTTGAGCATATAGTGACGGAAACCTTGTTTCTCTACCTGTACGGGATTCCAGTCAAGGGTACGGGGGAAACGAGAAACGCGATCGCCCTCAAAATTATAGATTTCTACTCCCAAGGGTGTCAATCTGGCAACTTCCCCATTTTCCAGATTAAGGATGGTGCGGGTGTGAGGTAAAATCGCTGTCATATCAGAAGCACAGAAGAATTCTCCCTGTCCAAAACCTAGTACTAGTGGTGCTTGTTGACGAGCCACGATTAATTCGTAGGGATGTTCGGCACTGACTATGGCGATCGCAAATGCTCCTTCTAATCTGGCGATCGTTTTTTGCACTGCTTCTAATAAGGAACTAGAACTAGCTAAAAGTATTGAAATCAGATGAGGAATCACCTCAGTATCGGTTTCAGAACGAAATTCAATCCCCTTGCTGATTATTTCTTCTTTTATTTCTAAATAGTTTTCAATGATGCCATTTTGCACCACAGCAAGGCTCATATCTGAGTTTAAGTGAGGATGGGCGTTATGTTCTTCTGGTTTACCATGAGTTGCCCAGCGAGTATGACCAATGCCAAGCTGAGATTTATTTTCTTCGTGTTCTAGTTTCTCTCTTAGGTTAAACAGTTTGCCTTTAGCCTTAACACAGTTGATTTTTCCTTCTTCAACCGTTGCCACTCCTGCAGAGTCGTAACCTCGATACTCTAACCTTTCTAAACCAGAAATTAAAATATCTGTAGCCGCTTGAGTACCGATGTATCCGACAATTCCACACATAACTTAATAGTTTGTTATAAAATCAGTTAGTCGACTCCAGTTTAGATCAGATTATCAAAAATGGGTTTTAAAATATAGGTTTAGATATGGGTTTAGAAATTGTCTGTTTCTGGTCTAGGTGTAACTCCTTGTTGATCTAGAAACAAGTTTCCAGCAGCATCATTTTGATAAACACAGTCTATTTTTGGGTTTCCTTCTAAAGTACCAATAAAGCCAAAAGTGTTCATCCGTCTTTTGCAATCTCGCACTTGTTCAGAACTTACTAATCTTTGTTGTTCCAGAACCGACCAATTGGTACGGCGCAACACACATCCTGGTTGCATACGGGGTTGGGTTAGATAAACACTGAAAGGAGTCAAAGTTAAAAACACTCGCATATCGGTAACGATCGCACTTGCACCAAATTGTTGACAAATTTCGGGGTTTGGTGCTTTACGGTCAATTTGCAAGCTGGAATCAATCGTCGTGGGATTGGAACTAGTGGTTAAATTTAAAGCGAGTCCAACTACTACACCGACAACAAAAACACTAGCCAGAATCGCTGCTTTAGCTATATCTATGGGGCTTTTATTGGGAGGAGTGGGGTTAGAGCGATAATTGGGAGGGTCATAGCGGTTTCTGCTTTCTCTATTTCTGCTTTCTCTATTTCTGCTTTCTCTATTTCTGCTTTCTCTGTTTCTGCGAGTCATAATTATTGAGATAACTGGATATTGCTTCCAGCTTAGATTAGAAAATTGTAACTAGTGGATCTTCCTTGAGCGTTAGTTTTAGTGTTAACTAATATTAACTCCCAAGATATCTATAATTATGAACCACTACCACTTACTTCTCCCACTCAATCATCGACCTAAAATCCTCATCGCTGATTGGGTAAGTTCTCTAGGGATGAATTGAGCCATCGGGGAGGGTTGCGCCTGTTAATTTAACTGCGGTTATTTTGACCATAATTTTGTTGTTAAAGCCAACTTTAGCCCCGCTCAAGTCTGCACCACTTAAATCTGAACCGCTTAAATCTGCACCAATGAGATTAGCGTCTCTGAGATTAGCCCCTTTGAGGTTAGCCTGGAGTAAATTAGCCCCTTTTAGATTAGCTCCCTGAAGATTAGCCTCTTCTAAAACAATTTTGTGTAAAAAAGTATCACTCAAGTCTGCATAGGATAAATCTGCCTGAGATAAATCCCTGCCAGAGAAGTCTTTTTCTTTAAAGTTGGATCTACTTAAATCTGCTCCTCTCAAATCTTTATAGTATGGTCGTTGGTAGTTACTTTCTGCTTGACGATTTGAGCCATAATTTGTGCTTGATTGACGAAAATCTCTGTAACCGTCAGTGCTACTAGAATTGCGATTTTTTGAATTACTAGATGTTGAGTAATATTCTCTATAATCCCAGCGGCTACTTTTTTCACGGCTGCGGCTTCTTGGTTGTTGGTAGTTAGGGCGAGAATAAGCCTGTTGACGATTAGCTGTGCCAGTATAGGGAGGACGATGATCGCTAGAGGACGATCTTCTAGTTTCTGCTCTAGCGGAGTAAGTTTTAGGTTCAGGTTGACGTTTGACAGATGTTTTTTGATTTTTACGATGATAAGAGCGTAAGGAATCCCTAGCTTGATTGATTTGTTGTAACTTTTCCACAGATTTCTGGATTAATCTTTCATTTTCTTGTGGCAGGCGATCAGGATGCCAAATAAATACCAAGTCTTTATAGGCTTGATTAACTTCTTCGAGAGATGCGCCTGGTTCTAATCCCAAGACCTTATAGTGCTGTTCTAGGTTTTGAATCACTATGGCAATCCTTCCTTAACTGTTACCTAAGTTTTACTCAAACCGCTTGGCTATGATGGTGACTAAATTTACTAATTAATTTTAATTTTAGAATAGTTGTTTTCAGAATCGATCTCTTTAATCTTTAATAATTTCTTATTATTATAAGTATTAATTTATTTTATGTAAGCTTCTAATTCGTTTTGTAAACCTATTGTCCCAATCAACTTTAATCGGCGATTGAGCAATATAAATTGTGCATAATTAAATCAACAAAAAAGGCGATGCAGCGCATTGCCCAACAATACAATCTTAGAGGAAATCCCCAAGATCGCATTGTCTTAAAGAGTGCGGGTTTCCCTACTTGAGCGTGGCGCTGTTGAAGCGACTACATTAGTAAAGCGATCGCGCTTTGCCAAAGAACTAACGAGATAACGCTGTTACCGTTTATCCACAATAACTTCACAAGAAGCGGGACAACAGACAAAACTACTCTAACCTCATATATCTTTATTAGTAGCAAAGCCGATCGCTAATCAAATTTTCTCAAGAATATAACGGGGGACTTCCCTGCCTGAGAATTAAACTAAGGGAGTATCTGGATTACTGGGAGCGAAGGATTCATCAGTAAAGTCCTGAGTTGGATCAACCCCATTGATATAATTTCTGGCTGCATCTATAACTTCAATACCTACTCGCCTTCCCAAAGCTCTGCCCTCTAAATCTCCTTGCTCGAAGTGGATGCCACCATAGATACGAGAAATACCTGAGCCATCAGCCCAATCATCAAAAGTATCAAACTCCAAGGAGACTCCATCTTCACCTGGGGTAACTTCAGGCTCAAAGCGAGATGAATTAGGCGCAAAATCAATAGCAACTCCAAAATCATCACTACCAGTAAATTCTCTCAGTACCACCCCTGCTGCTGCACTGAAAGTACTATGACCAGATACATATTCAGCAAACGGGGGAGAAAGGTCAGAACCAGGAAGCTGATAACTAATAAAATCAGTAGCGAGTATTCTTTGAGTTCCATTGCCAGGGCCTGCGTAAGCTTCAATCGCATAACCTCCCAACTCCTCGTCAAATTCACCGATTAGTCCCAGTTCTCCCAAGCCTCTGATGGCGGTAACAGGACGAGCATAATCGTAGAAGGTTTTGGCATCCCAGGCAGCAATACCTGCATCCAGCTGTGCATTTCCTAAAGCAAAGAACAACTGTACATCTTCGTCTAAACTATTATCATCTCGAGCCGAAATAATTTCTCCTTCGATTAGAGAATTTCCAGGAGGGAAAGAGCTTCCACCCCCATCTTCAAAAAATTCAGCAATTATTTTTTGTTCATCTGTTAAGTTGGCACTAACTTCGATAATATCTTCCGCTTGCTCAATAAATTCTTCATTGATAACAGAGCCTATCAGGTCACGCGAAATTTCTAATTCAGTACCATCTGCTAAAGTAATTGTTTTGGCGTCAAGATTCACCGTAGCTTCCACACCCTCTTTGATGAATGGGATAGGGGGACCTGGTCTGAACTGATCTCCAGATTCTAAGGCAAAACCATCTACTCCACCCCATTGAGGAGTCAAAAACTCCTGAGTTCTAAATCCACCATCACCAGTGTCGACATTTTGTAGTTGAAAGCGATCGAGAATTTCGAGATCATCTGGACTGTTGGGAGACGTATAGCCAGTAGTATCAGAAAACGGTGTCCCATCGCCGTTAGGATCATCTCCTAGTGAATTAGAACCATCTTGACTACGAACCTCTAACAAAGCTTGAGCAGAAATATTTCCAATCCCAGCAGCAGTAGTTGGATCGAATGAGACTACATTAGGATCAAAGCCTAATTCCTCCATCAACTGATCAAAAACCTCTTGTTGTTCAGGAAATAGTTCGATGGCAGCTTGGTAGGCTGCATAGCTTAACGCCTCGGTCTTGTTTGCTTCCGTATTTTCTGACTCAGGACGTTGTAATACATCTCCTAATTGAGTACTAATTGGTCTGCCTTCATAAGCTGCATAAGCATCATAAATAGCAGTGTTTAAGATTCCATAAGCCCGAGAAGCGATTGTTGGGCCAGGATTCTCATTAATCACAGCTTCTCGAATAGCCCGATTCCACAAAACTACCGCAGTAGGATTATCGTTTTCAACAGTAATTTCGTTAGTTACAGGATCAATACTTAGCTCAGGAAGATTGTTAAGATCTGGATTTGGGGTAGCTCCTCCATCAAAAGGATTTTCAAAATCATCAAAAGATCTGGCGGTATCAGAATCATCTCCTGCATCTGAAGTTGATTCGGATTCACTATTTGTATCGAGAGTTAATTCGGATTCACTACTTATATCCAGAATTATATCTGGCTCACTACCTAGTTGGTATTCATCTAAAGTTAATTGAGAATCGTCTATTGCTTGGTAATTGTTCATTGTAGTTATGGTAATTATTACTCAGATGTTAGATAAAAGTATAAATAGATGGAGGCTATTTACACTTTCTTCGCACTTTCTTCGTACTTTCTTTACAGTTTTTGAGATACTCCTAATAACAAACTATACAAACCGCTATAATTAATATTTGGGGTACTAAATAATACACCATAAATCATAGTAACGCCACTAAAATTGCTGAGAACTTGCTAACAATCCAAATTTCCTTTTGTTTTCATTAATGAATTCAATAGGACATAAGTAAGCATAGTAAATTAAGTTTGAACTTCCATATTATTTGCTTAGCTTTTGGACAAGTTATCATGTATTTTATTTGACATTAATTCATAACCTACCAGAGATCTTACTGAATATTCAACTAGTACTTTTTTACCTATTTATCAAAATTAGTAAGGTTAGCCTCAATACTGTTTGGATAAGTTTTATTATTTTCTTCTTGTTTTTTGTACTTCCCTAAACGCCCTAATGCTTGTACCAGTATAAATAGAGAACTTTGTTAACTACACAACCGCAGAACTATACAGGATCGAGTATTAACTAATTTCAGTAAAAGTTAACTAAGTTCTCTATTTATACTGGTACAAGCATTAGGGCGTTTAGGGAAGTACAAAAAACAAGAAGAAAATAATAAAACTTATCC
>JASJDX010000003.1 GCA_030064975.1 Pleurocapsa sp. MO_192.B19 | reverse complement strand
AGCCAGATAGTCTGACTAAAAGCTTGACTCATAAATATTTGATTGCTTTATATCTTAAATTTAATTAATCATTATTTATCATAGTATTAAATCTATGAAAAACAACATATAATTGCTTTATTTCAATGATAAGTGGATGTAAATGTAAATACTTTTATGAGAAAAGACAACTGTAGCTATTTTGCTTTCTTTTGGCTTCTAACCAATGCTGTTCTAAAAATGCGGTCAAAAAACCGACGATTGGTATCTGGGTTAAACCATCGCTAAAAAACTCCAGTTACCAGAAATAGAAGCTAATACTTTATTTAGTTTAGGTAATACCGCCAAGCTTTCCGAACATCACCAAAAAGCGATCGCTTTTTATCAACAAGCTATTGCCACTGCCATCGATCCTCTAACTAAAATAGATAAATATTATCCAGAATTAGTTAAATCCCAATCAACTAGTATAAAGCCGAAGCTTTGCGTCCAGCTCAGCTCACTTTAATAAAATCTAAGGATTTTAACCATCCTTTTTATTGGTTTCTTTTTGTATTGGTAGGAAATTGGCAGTAAGTAATTAAAAATTAATAATTATTAATTTTGCTCCCAGTATTTATTGTTACAGTTATAGATATTTTTAGATAGTCAAGCGTTCCCCGCCTTGCAAAGGAGGAGCGACAGGAGCGAGGTTGCCTCGCCCAAGGAACGCGCTCCGACGCGGGACTTGCGCTTGACTGCCTTCCGCAGTCAAAAAATGCCTGAGTATTTTTTTTAAAATGTTTGCTTTAAATAAATTCATTAGCCAGTTTTTAGGAGCTTTTTGTCTCAGTTGCACAGTAGTTTCTCCAGCTTTAGCAGAGTTGTCCCTAGAAGAAATAAACTCAATTGCTAGACAAACTACAGTTCTAGTTGCCCCTGGACTAACACCAGAATTAATCACAGAGTTAGAAGAAAATCGTAATAATCCTTTAGCTAGTAAAAAGAATCTTGATGGGGTTTGGAATCCTGGTTCAGGTGTGATTATTGGTAGACAAAAAAACAACTATTATGTCTTGACTGTTACCCATAACCTCAAGCAAAGATATTTAAAATTAAACATTCCTCATGGAATTCGTACTAGCGATGGTATAGTTCATACTATTACAGAAGTTGATGATGGTCGAGATTGTCCCTTAAAGGAAGGTATTACCAGTACAAACTTAGTGAGGTTTGGTTGCTACTCCCTAATAGTGCCAGGAAGATTAGCAGGAACAGATTTAGCTGTAATTAGTTTTAGCAGTGAAAAGGAATATCCGATTGCTTCTATTGGAGATGTAAATAGTGTTAATCTCGGTGAGACTATTTACATCTCTGGTTGGCCAGATCCAGAAAAAGAAAAAGATCCCATAACTGGCAAATGTCGAGGTAAGGTTGCCCGAAGACAGCGACGTTTAGCCTGGACTCCCATGACCAGAACTATCGCCACAAATCAGGGAGAAAATGGGTACAGCTTATTTTATATTGATTTAACCCGTCCTGGAATGAGTGGAGGCCCAGTATTTGACCGCAATGGTTTTGTAATTGGGGTTCATGGTCGAGGTTCAGCAGATAAAGGGCAAATGGTTCAACAATATTGTTCCGTTAGCCAAGCTGAAACTGATAATTTACGTCTAGAGTCCGAGGATATCGATCAAGTTGTATCTTCGGCAATCAACTACGATCCGCCGATTTTGCATACTCAGTTTAGTAGTGGTCAAAATGCCAATAATTTTTTGTCAATGTGGAATCCTTTAGATATCAAAGTGTTGTTCAATCGTCAACCTCCCAGTCAAACTTTTATTGAAGCGGCGATGACACCTGTATTTAAAACTGATAGTAACAACGGTGTTTTGGATATCTCTGCTAGCGAAGACCTTACAGGTAGATTAGACCTAGCTGAAAAAGATGATGTAGTTCAAGACGTCTATAAAAGTTTCTCCTTAAAAAATATGCTTAGGGATGAGCCTTCCCCAGGCTGTGAATTCTTATTGTTAGGAGAAGATTGTAATTAATTGTTAAAAATTTAAGAGCCTGGATGATAAACCATTAACAGATAGTTACAAATGCTCGGTCTTAAATAACTTTTATTACAAACAGTATTATACTGTCTAGCTTAACTATTTAATACTCCTTAAGAAGAAATCAAAAAACAATTATTTATCCAAATATTGATCAAAAATAATTTTGTTTTTAACGGGTTTTTTAACTGTTTAACGTGGAGTAGGAGTATAAAATGAAAACTAAGTCTATAGTATCTGGGTTATTGGGACTATCTTTATTTTTATTATCGACATCTGTAGCTAAAGCAGAGTCTTATGAGCATGAGTTTGATTGGCTCGATGCCAATGTGCTCTCGGAAAACCAGGAGGACAATTGGTTGCAGTTCTCCGCCAAAAGAGATCGCCACTGGCAGCAAAGCCCACATTTTTTTGATAATAGCTTGAATAGCTTTGAGTTGCTTTCAAAAACCAGTTTGAGTTTGCCATTGCCTGCCAAAACTCCAGGGACAATTAATTCTACATTACCTACATTAGCTCCAACGACCACATTATTAAGCGATAATCAGACTAATGCTGGCTCTTTAGGGGTAGAGGCAATCATACCTGAAGCTTATTTAGTTCAATCTACCAATGTTTCCCAAATGCGAGACGTTGCACCAGATGACTGGGCATATGAAGCATTGCGTTCCCTCGTAGATAACTATGGCTGTATTGGCGGTTTTCCCGATCAAACATTTCGCGGTAACCAGTCTCTCAGTCGTTATGAATTTGCCGCAGGATTAAATTCTTGTTTACAAAAAATTGAACGTTCAATTGCTGAAAAAGAAACCGTTAGTCAAGAAGATTTACAAACTATTCGTAGACTAAGTCAAGATTTTGCGACGGAACTGCAAGCGATCAAAGGACGAGTTGACACTCTAGATAATCGCTTAGGATGGTTAGAAGATAATCAATTTTCTACCACTACCATCTTAAATGGAGAAGTTATTTTTGCTCTTGCTGATGCTTTTGGTGGCGATCCTCCAGGGGGGTGTAGTACCGTGGATCTGACACCTGACGATCTAGAAGATCAAGATCTAGGAGCTGATTGTGTTAATCGAGACGATCCAGATACGGAAACTGTTTTTACCTATACAGCACGTTTGGGATTGCAAAGTTCTTTTACAGGTGAAGATCGTCTGCGAATGTTTTTAACTACTGGTAACTTTGATAATGGTGGTTTCACCAATGTCGGTTCTCTAAATACTTACATGGCTCGCCTTGGATATCAGGCAGGTTTAGAAAATCAAGTAGTGTTAGATATTTTGGAGTATCGCTTTCCCGCTTTTGATGACAAAGTAGTCTTTTATGGCTCGGCGTTTGGTTTCGCCCTCAGCAATGTTCTTACCGCCAATGCACCGTTTTTTGATATCGGCAGAGGTTCTATTTCTCGTTTTGGGCAGCTTAATCCGATTTTACGTATTGGTGGTGCCATGGATGCAGGAGTAGGTTTTGATTGGAAGATTGCCGATCCAGTAAGATTTCAAGCTGCCTATGGTACCAGAGATAGCGGCGATCCAGACGGGGGATTCTTGGGCGCAGACCACAGTGCTTTGGGCGTACAAGTTTTAGTTCAACCGACCGACAGTATCGTTACTGGAATTAATTATGTTAATGCCTATTCAAGTGATGGTACTTTAGGGACTTTTACTGGTAGCGTCAATGCAGAAACCGGAGGATTAGTTTCTAATGCCAGGATTCCTTCCCCGCAAGCCGATCAAAACGATCCAACGTTTGAAGCCTGTTGTAGATTTTTCTTAGGCGATCAACCAGCACAAATAAATGCTGTAGGAGGAAGTATCCAGTGGAATGCTACAGAGAAAATAAATTTGGCAGCTTGGGGTGGCTATACGTTTACTGACTTTATCAATGCACTTCCTGATTTTGATGATGATTTTGCCGTAGGAAATCCAGATATTAACGGAATTGGAGATTCTGCAGGAGAAGAGCCTTTCGCAGAGTCAGCAACTTTTACTCTTTCTTTCGGTCTTAGCGATCCTTTTGGTAGGGAAGGAGATTTATTCGGTATTATATTTGGGATGCCTCCCAAATTAGTCGATGCAGGACCAGAAACTCCAGGAACACCAGTACCATTTTTTGAACAGGTAATTAATAATGAGTCGGATACTGTTGTTACTGATAATAATCCTAATCTAGATACAGTAGGAGAAATTAACGCATCAGAAGAAGGTGTAGAGAGTTTAGTTGCGGCAGGTGATTTACCAGAAAGGATTGGTCAAGAAGATGAAGCTACATCTCTACACTTTGAATTCTTTTATCGTTTCAAAGCTAGTGATAATGTGTTTATTACCCCTGGCTTCTTTTTCGTGACTAATCCAGGTCATATTGCGGATAACGACACTATCTATGTAGGTACAATTCGTACTACTTTCCGCTTTTAAACTCTGAACTCCGAAGTAGGGACGAATTGCCATTCGCCCCTACGAATTCCGTTCGCGGTTGCGGAGCAAGTCGTTAGACTCAGCGTGCCCGTAGGGCATACTCCGAACTTTGAACTAACATCTAGCTACAGCCTACTCTTTTAATCCCTTTAATCGCTGGCGAAAATCCAGGATTAATTTTGATCAGCTGTCGATAAATATCACAGGCTTCGGTATATCTTTGATTTTTTTCTAAAGCTGTAGCGCGATTCATTAAAACAAAGGGGTCTTGGGGTTGAATTTCTGCTGCTCGATCAAAAGAAAAGATCGCTTCGTCGTTGCGGTCTAATGATGATAGAGCAATACCACGAGCAACCCAAGATTTATGATCCTTAGGCTGGATATTTAAAGCTTTTTTAAATGAGTTGAGTGCCTCTGGATGCTGTTGATTTTGGCTTAAAGCTACACCCCGATCGCGCCAAGCATGATAAAAGTTGGGATTAATTTCTAAAGAGCGATCGTAAGAGGCGATCGCTTCTGATAAATTTTTCAGACCATCCCGCAATAGTGAGCCGCGATTATGCCAAGTCAAATAAGATTTTGGCTGAAGCTTTAAAGCCCGATCGAATACTTTTAGGGCTTGATCGTATTGACGTAAAGCAAATAGAGTATTACCTTTGCCTAACAAGGCTAAATGAGAATCAGGATTAACCTCCAAAGCCTGTTCATAAGATGACAGTGCCTGTTGATGCTGCTGTAATTTACTCAGCACATTGGCCTTATCCAGCATGGCGGTAATATTCTTGGGATTGTCTTGGACTAGCTTATCGTAAGCTTCTACAGCTTCTTGATACAGACGCATTGCCTCCTGGGGTTGATTAATATATTGCAGTGCCAAAGCTTTGTTTTGCCATAATTCAGGGTTTAGAGGATCAAAAGTCTGAGCATTGCTAAAGGCAACCATAGCTTCTTCATGTTTGCCGATTCCCAGTAAAGCAATACCACGATCCTTCATAGCATTAACATAATTTGGTTTTAGTCTTAGTGCCTGATCTTGGGCTGCTAGGGCATCTGGGTAAAGTTCGAGTTTATATAAAGCTCTGCCTTTACGATTCAAAATTACTGCATCTTTAGGGTTTAACTGTAATGCTTTGTCATAGGCGGTTACTGCTGCTTCAAAACGTTCTAATCGATATAACGCTTCTCCTCTTCCTTGCCAAATTTTGGGATTATTAGGGCTGATGTGTAATGCTTTGTCATAAGCAAAGAGAGCAGCCCGATAACGCTCTAAATTGAACAGAGCATCTCCTCGATTTTTCCAGGCTAAAGCGGATTGGGGGTTGATTTTAATCGCCTCTTGAAAACTGTTAAGAGCAGCTTTGGGTTCTTCTAGTAGCTGTTTTTTTCCCTGCCAGACATGGTAAAACGGTCGTAAAGTAGGAAATAACAGTTCCCCTATGCCCCCTAAGGCTAAGATACCGATAACTACCGCTACTATATATTTAGGCTTGTGTTCAATTCTTTTAATCGTAGTTTTAATTTTGGTTTGTAACTCTGGGGAAAGAATTGGGGTTGTAGTAATTAAGTTGCCATTTTTTGGCTGAATATTTTTCACTGGGGAGTTAATTTGATTGAGATCGGTAATAATTTCTTCTGCCGATATATAACTGTCGGCAGCATCAAGACTGGTCATCCGCTCTATTATTTTTACTAACTTAGGCGTAATTTTTCGGTTTTCTTGTTTGAAAATAGCTTTTGCCGAAGGGTTAATTGGTAATTTGGCTGGGTCTATGTCGGCGATCGCCTGGATTGCCATTATACCAACAGCGTAGTAATCAGCCTGAAAAGCTTGCTTTTGCTTGCCATTGACTAAATCTTGGGGATAATAACTATTTTCTTCGATAATTAGTTTTGTTGATTTTTTTTGAGTGATTAGACACTCGACAACATTATGAATAATCCCAAAATCAATTAAGATAACTTGACGATCTGGTTGAGTAATGACGAAATTAGAAGGCTTAAGGTTACCATGTACAATCCCCTGTCGATGTATAGTGATTAGAATTGACAAAACTTTTTTGAGCCAGTCTATTATTTCGGTTTCTCTTAATCGAGGTGTTTTTTGTAGCCTTGTGGCTAAAGTTTCTCCCTCAATATATTTTTGAATCAAGTAAAAGTGTTTATTTTCTTCAAAACAGGCTAAGAGTTGAGTAATTGGAGTAATTTGGTTATTGATTACTCTTGTCTGCCAAATCGAGGCTTTTTGAACCCAATAAGCTTTGATTTCTGCTAAACTCGCTTGATCTTCAAGGTTAAGTCGGAGTTCTTTGACTATACATTTTGATTTTTGGGGCATTGCCAAATCTTCTGCTAAATAGGTTTTACTCCATCTACCTTGGTTGAGTTCTTGAATTAACTTGTATCGTCCACCAATTGTTTTTATTTGGTCTTCCTTCATCATGATTAGAGGTAGCTGTACTACCGATTCACAACCAGATTTGACTAGATCAATTCGACTAATTTATAAATTTAAAGTTAAGATTTCATTATAATTTTTGAATTTTTCAGATAATAGTATTAGGTAGGTAAATTATAAATATTTATCTTTAAGCTTAAGTCTGAAGTCAGGCTGAGAAAAGAATTAAAAAATCTTAATTTTTCTCGCTCTAATTGATATTTTTTTTACCTCTCTAGTTTATTGTTCTACAAAATAACTATTATTGCTTTTTCAGCTCAAGATTTTTGGCATCAAAATGCATATTTGAATCTAGTCTTATCTATATTAAGAATTATAAGTGAACTAGATAGTACTCAGCAGCAAAGTTCTTCTGTAGGATTTATATTTAAAAAGTAGTTTGTCTGTATATAGTGCTGATAAATTTCCCTCAATAATCGCTCTACTTAACTTTGTTCGATCATTATTGAGTTTTCTAAAGTTCAAAAAATCATCAACATATTATCCTGATATCTTGAAGACTATGTTATTAAAGCAATTATTTAACCAAGTAACTATGGCAACGGTTTTAGCGGGAGCTACTTGTGCGGTTACTGCTCCAGTTTTTGCACAAGGATTTTTATATCCATCTGCTAGCTTTTTCAGCCCGTTTGCGGCCTATTATCAATCTGCTGACGAAGAGGTCGACCTTGCTCTGTTGTTAGAACAATATCCAGCTTTTAATTCGCGTTTACAGGAAGCGAATTTACTGGAAACCTTAGAAAACCAAAACTACTTAACTATTTTAGTTCCCAGTGAAGAAGCATTTGCTGCTTTATCTCCTGAAATGAAACAGAAGCTAACTGAACCAGAAAACATGAAAAAGCTAATGCAATATCATATGGTAATGGGTCAAATTAGCGAATCAGACTTCCAACATGGATCGGTAGCAACTGTATTAGAGAAAAATTCAGTACAAATTACTAGTGTACCTGTGGGAGATAATAAGATTAGAGTAAAGTTAAACGAAGCTACTGCTAGTGAACCTCTTGCTGCTACTGACGGTGTCGTGATTCCCCTTGACCAAGTCTTAATTCCTCCTGAATTTTTAACTGAAACTAAATAGTTGGATTTGGGACTTATCCTTCCATGCTTAAGTCCTAAAATTATTAATTTTACTAATTCATTTATTAATTTTACTAATTCATTCGACATCCTAATGTTTTCATGGAATCGATAATGACAGCCGCATTAGGAGTAGCTAAACGAGATTGACGATAGGTGTCACAGGCTTCGTTGTATTGACCATTTTTCGTGTAAATTAAACCTTTTTGACTCCAAATCATTGGATCTTGCGGTTTAATTTCAATGGCACGATCCAAAGCAGATAAAGCTTTTTGATCTTGGTCAATTATATCCCAGGTATTTGCCAGACCCATCCAGGTTTTAAGATCGTTAGGGGCAATTTTGCTAGCTTGAGTTAGAGATTCAATGGCTTGAGTATGATTTCCCTGTTCATTTAAGGCTAATCCTCGATCGCGCCACAGGGGAGCATAATTAGGATTAATGGCAATAGCTTTATCATAGTTGGCGATCGCTTTATCTAAATTATTTGGTAAATTATTTTGGTTGTTTTGATATACCAAACCTTTGGCTTGCCAAGCCTTATAAGATTCGGGACGAATTTGTAAGGCTTTATCTAAAGCAGTTAAGGCTTTTTGCTCTTGACCGAGTTTCCCTAAAACTTTGCCTTTTGCTAACCAAGCTTCGTATAAATTAGGTTTTCGTCTAGTTGCCCGATCGTAGGAATCAATCGCCTTCTGATACATTTCAATTTCAGCAAAAAAGTTAGCCTGAGCTAGCCATATCTTTTCATTATGGGGCTGTTTCTCGATAATTTTCTGGTAATGCTGAATTATTTCTTGATTAACTCTCTCTGCTTCTTTAGGACGATTTAGAGCTTTTAATACTAAAGATTTATCTTGCCATAACTTTAAATTGAACGGTTCAACTGCTTGAACCCGGTTGAACACTGTCAAAGCCTCATAGTAGCTTCCCAACGCCACTAAAGTCTTAGCGCGATCGCTTAAAAATTGAGCATTAAAACGATCGGTTTCCAGTGCTGTTTCCTGCATCTTTAAAGCTGCCTGGTAACGCTGTAGTTCATATAAAGCTCGCCCTTTGCGGTTATAAAGCTCCCCATCTTCTTGGTCTAATTCTAAGGCATAGTCGTAAGCAGCGATCGCTTTAGTAAATTGTTCTAAACTATACAGAGCATTTCCCTGTTTCTTCCAGTTTTCAAAGTCTGTTGAATCTAGCTCCGTTGCTTCATAATAAGCTTCCAAAGCTTCTGGATAACGTCCTTGATTATATAAAGCATCGCCTCTTCCCGACCAAGCCAGAGAACTCTGAGGTTTAAGATCGATAGCTTTAGTAAAATTATTAAGTGCAGCTTGGGGTTTTTCTGCCAACAGTTGTTTGCCTTGATACCAGTAGTATGCTGGTCTAACTGTAGGGAAAGCAAATTCAATGCTCCCCAACAGACAAGTTATGCCTAATAAACCGACAAAAATATGAAATGGCCGTAGTCGTGGCTTCATAATTTGCTGGCTATTTGTAACCTCGCTGTTTAACATCTGGGGCTGCCTAATTGAAGGCTTGGCAGAAGTATTTATTTTTTGGAGGTCGTGGAGAGCTTTCTCCGCAGATTGATAGCGTTGTCCTACATCCAGATGAATCATCTTGTCGATAATTTTAACTAAACGGCGATCGACCACAATTTTTTCTTGCCACAATAGCTTACCTGTCCGTTTATTTCTGGACAGTGTACTGGGTTTTACTTTAGTTAAGACTTCGATTGCTGTCATGCCTAAAGCATATAGATCGCTGTTAATAGTGGGTCTCCCAGCAATTTGTTCAGGAGACCAATAGTTCTTCTTATCTTCACTCTGGCTAGAGTCTGACCTAGCGTTGGGTAAAGTTTTTATATCTGTCAAAATACCAAAATCAGTCAGAATAACCTGCTGATCTTCATGGCGAATCATTAAATTAGAAGGCTTGAGATTACGATGAATAATACGGTTTTGATGAATAAACCCCAAAACAACCAAAGTACTTTCTAAAATCTGAATTACCTGTGCCAGAGATAAATCTTGCTGCTCTATTTTTTGAGCCAAGTTTTCTCCTTGGATGTATTCTTGAACTAAATAAAATTCGTCATTTTCTGTAAAATGATCCCACAGTTGGGGAATTTGTTCGTGATACCCCAATCTTTCTAGAATTGATAGTTCTTCAGCAAAACGCCGCTCGATAGTGACTTGAGTCGGCTCAATAGTCTGTGGAAGCTTAATTTGCTTAATTAAACAGGGGGATTGGTAGTGACGACGTAAATTATCGGCTAAATATGTCTCAATTTCTGCATTACCCCCTAAATAGCGGGTAATAGAGTAACGCCCTCCTACCACCTGCCTAATTTTAAGTAAGGGTCGCAGATCATTCAATACTTCTAGTGCAGATCTATACCGTTCATCAACATTAGATGACATCATTCTAGTTAGAATCTTCTCTAGTTTGGGACTGATCTGACACTGACTTTGCCAACTTATATTAGTTTGTTCTAATTCTTGTGGCGAGCGCCCAGTTAAAGCATAAACAGCGGTTTTGGCTAAGGAGTAAATATCACTACTAAAGTGAGATTCTCCTACTTTTTGTTCTGGTGCTACATATGCCCAGTTACCTGAGAATTTACTAGAAATCAACTCCCCCTTAAGATTAATTTCTGTTGATTCTACCTCCCGAATTGCACCGAAATTAATTAGAACCAAAGTATTACTTTTCTTCCGCCTAACTAAATGAATCGGTTGAACATCGCGGTGAATAACGTTAGTTTTGTGAATAAAGTCTAAGATTCTTAAAGCATCGTAAATCAGATAAATAGTATCCGCCTCATCAAATATCTTACGTTCAACTTCTTGCTCTAAATTATCTCCATCAATATATTCTCTAACCAAATAAAACCGTTTATTTTCAATGAAATAGTTATAGAACTGAGGAATTTGAGGGTGATCTCCCAGCCTTTCTAAAATTGCCACTTCATTAATTAAATGCTGTTTAATAATCCGCCAATTTACTTCATTATCAAAGGTCGGATTTAACTGCTCTACAGCACATCTAGCATCCCCCGTAGCTTGCAAATCTTTAGCTAGGTAGGTTTTACCCATTTCCTCTCTACCTAACTTTTGAATAATCTGATAGCGATTACCAACAATTGAGCCAGGAGCGTGCATTATTTTCTCAGAATTGGGGATTTTGGGGGGGGAATCAACTAGATTCTGCTTGGGAGTAGGCATGATTGATCTTGATTAAAAAATAAGGCGGCAATTTCTAGCAAGATTTATTGCAGTTATATCTTTTACATAGTTTTATCTCAATGATAACTACATAAATTTATCTGGCAAATAACATCTAGTTTGGCTGTAATTTACTATCTGTTCTTTGATTCAGTTGCTCTGCTGATTCAAGTCAGATGCCCTATTGTATGATCATTTTCTAATTCCTGGTTAAACTCCTTTCCGCAGCAATTTGATTGAGGGCAATTACTTTAGTTATATTACTTTCTCTGGCAACTCGCACCAATAATCCAGCTAATAATAAAGAGGCAATAATTGAATTGATTCCGTAGCTAAAGAAAGGTAGAGGTAACCCTGTAGTTGGCAAAGAACCCGTTGCCACACCAATGTTAATTAGTGATTGCCCGACAATAAATACCATTGCTCCCACAGCAACTAACCGAGGAATACTGTGACGACATTTAATTGCTACCCTTAAAGCTAAAGTTCCATAACCAATAATTAATAACAGCAAAAGCACACAGCCTACAAAGCCAAATTCTTCGGCATAAACTGCAAAAATAAAATCTGTAGAGGGAATTGGTAGGTATGCTAATTTTTGTTGAGAAAGCCCAAATCCAGAACCGTTTAAGCTACCTGAAGCGATCGCTAGTAAACTTTGAATTAACTGATATCCTTTATTATGATAGTCTTGCCAAGGATTAATAAAAGAAGTAATCCGATCTAACTGATAGGGATTTAAGGCAACACTAAGGCTAGCTACACCAACGCCACCAACCGAAACTACTATTAACTGACTCCAAGGTAATTCTGCTGCTAGGGCAATTAGCCATAAACTCATACCACACAGTCCTGTAGTACTTAAATTGGGCTGTTTTAAAATCCCTGCCAATATCAGAGCAAATACAGTTAACCAAACTATGCGAACTCTTCCTGGCAACTTGTCCCAGCGAGAGAACAAATAGGCGGCTTGTAAGACTAGAAAAGGTTTGATTAATTCTGATGGTTGTAGAGAAAATGGGCCAATAGGAATCCAGCGACTTGCTCCCATAGTTGTTTTACCTAAACCTGGAACTAAGGTGGCAAAAATCAGCAATAGCAAAACTAACACCATTAAAGGAGAAATTTTCAGCGTTTGCCGTAGAGGCTGGCGAGCCATAAAATTAAATCCAATAATCCCGATCGCTACCCCAATTAACTGTCGCTTAAAAATATATAGTCCATCATTATTATCAACTATTCCTTCTGGATAAGAGGCTGATACTAAAGTGACCAAGCCAATAATTAGCCAAACACAAGTTAACCAATTCAACAAGCGAGCTTCCCACGTCCAAGATCTAACTTGAGGATCGACGAAGGGAATTAAATATCTTAGATATTGCCTCACGATTTTAGTTTTAACAGATATTATTTTTTCTTTTCTCAAAGGTAACAGCTAACCAATAAAAAAGAGGTCAACTGACCTCTCTTACTTAAATGTTGCCGTCTGTATTTCAAGATAAACCTGTATTTGCCCCTTGTTTCCCTGTTGCCAACTCTACCTTAAGAATTTTGCCACCCATTTTCATGATTCGCTGTTGCTCACGAAACCAATTATCGTAAGGGACAAGTTTAGTAAAGAAAGTATTTTGCAGTTCTCTTTGGGTACGAATTCTAGTTTGACTGGGAACACAAGCAGTCACCTTAAACATACGCATGAGATAAATTCTCCTTATTTAATAAAAAAAAGTTTAATTTTCCTGTAGTGAATTTTGATCGACAAAAATTATGTTGCTTATTTATGCAGTGATATGTTTCGAGACTATTAAATAGTCTTAAAACACCAAAATTCGGGAGTCAGGAGTCAATACTAGATCATCTAAACTTATTTTTCTTTCGCGCTCGAAAAACTAAGCTTTATTAGAACTAGCACTCACTCTAGACTTCCCGAATCTTTACGCTTACTATTCTACGATAAACTCAGGATGCCAATAAGCTTAGCTTAAGCCAGAGCAGATATAGTCGAAATAAACGCCCATTTCTTTACCAGCATCAGCACCAACTAAGCTAGCAGTCACTTCTTTCATAGCTTGGATAGCTTGAACTGTAGAAGAAACAGGAACGCCTAAGGAGTTATAAGTTTCTTTCAAACCGTTGAGTACGCGCTCATCTAGGATAGAAGGATCGCCAGCTAGCATTGCGTAAGTCGAATAACGAAGGTAATAGTCTAAGTCGCGGATACAGGCTGCATAGCGACGAGTAGTATACATATTGCCACCAGGACGAGTAACATCAGAATATAGCAAAGATTTTGCTACTGCTTCTTTAACGATGCTAGCTGCGTTAGCACTAATTACGCTTGCTGCTCGTACTCTTAGTTGACCAGTTTGAAAATAGTTTTTGAGCTTATCCATAGCAGCACCATCGAGGTATCTGCCTTGAACGTCAGCTGAATTAATTACAGAGGTAATTGCGTCTTGCATAGTTTTGTTTCCTTATCTTACCTAGTCTTAAGTTGTTTAACACTGATAAGTTAGTGTATTTTTGAAAAAGTTTGTTACTGGTATATCAGCAGTAGAGTATGGCTAGATACTACTGCATAGCTCCGATGACGTAGTCGAAGTAGGAAGCCGCTTCTGACGTGTCATCAGCAGACATCATAGAAGTAGCTACGTTTTTCATTTCACGGATGCTTTGAGCTACAGCACCTACATCAGTACCTAGAGACTTGTACATCTCTTTAGCACCAACCAAACCAATTTCTTCAATTGGAGTTACATCACCAGCTACTACACCGTAAGTGATTAAGCGTAGATAGTAGTCCATGTCACGAAGACAAGTTGCAGTCATTTCTTCCCCATAAGCGTTACCGCCAGGAGAAACAACATCAGGACGCTTTTGGAACAATTGATCGCCAGCTTGTTTAACGATACGCTCACGAGACTCGGTTAGAGTTTGAGCGATACGTAGACGGCTTTCACCAGTTGTAACAAAGGATTTAATTCTTTCTAATTCGCCAGGACTCAAGTAACGAGCCTCTGCATCTGCATTCACGATGGATTTCGTGACAATACTCATCGATGGATTCCTCCCAATACAATGAAATCAAATAATGAATGAGCTATCGAAAAAGCCGATAGTGTTGGTTAAACAAGATTTCCAGCTTCCTTGTCTGTAAAGTGTAACTTTGTCGCCGAAGCGATTTAACTAAGTTACAAGAGACAAGGTTATTCAACTAAACTAGGTTCTAAAGCTTAAAATCCACGTTTTGCTGGTTCTGGTTCAATCTCTCTGGATATAGATTACTCTGTTTTGCTACCCAGTTTTCAACTTTTAGCTACAAATTAGTATTGCAGCTTGCTTAAACTATTGTGCAAAAAGTAGCTACTGCCTTAACAAACTTTTACATAAAGCAACACTTGACAATAAATATTGCTTTACGTTAACTTTTGTTTTTAAAACACTCTAGAGTCAACAGTTTTGTTTGTCTCTAGCGGGATGATTTTTTATTGGAGTGATAATCCAACTTAATTATCATCTGATACTTTGTTGCAGTTGATTGCTCTGTCTTAACAGAATTTAATGTTCAATCCTGCTATACCTTTGAGATTTGGCAACCAGAATTAAGTAATCAATACCAAAATAAAATTTCCTAGTTTTTCAACTGGTCACCGTTACATTGTCTTCTAACGACAGTATAACTGTAGCCGCATTCCGCGGTAAAAAATTGAATTAATCTAGAAAAAAATTAAAGATATTGATTACTACATTAACGTTAGTGGGACTAACTTATTTAGACGTTTAACTTAGTTGGTTCAAAACTAGGAATAACGATGTCATCATTTTGCTTAGTTAGCTGATTATAAAGTTTCTCGGTGTTGGGGAAATTAGCCGCAGGTAGTGTGGGGAAACGTCGGAAAGGAACAGTGTCTTCACCGAATACTTGGACATATTCCATGCTATTAACCATTGCTCCAATAAATGCGCGAATACCTTGAGAAGCCAGAATTTGATTGTATTTCTGAATTTCTCTTTGATTGAGAGGTGCACGTCCTAAAAAGTGTTTTGTCCCTAACTCGATCGCTTTAGTATTGGGATAAGGAGTATAGAATTCTTTGATGTATAAATCAGAGCAACCCAACCCTTCAATAAATTCTTTAACGTTAATTTCTTCATTACCCAGGCGGCTTTCTAAGACAGCAAACTGAGTTTGTACGACATAAGGATCGATATCACGCTCAAATACTTGACGATAAGCAGCCTTAACTGCATTTTTCACACCTACTTTGTCTACTGTGCTGGTGAGTTTAAACACCTTGCTTTGTTGACGCTGTACTGTAACGCCTTGTTGTACTTTTTGCTGAACTTCGGGAGTAGTACGTAAAGTACTGACTTGACCTAATTCTACAAAACGAGGAGTTTGTTGTTTTTCGACATTAGCACCAATGCCTTCTTCAATTGCACCAGGACGAGCTTTACGTAGTTGCAATCCACCAGGAGTTAGATAACGTTCATAAGGAACGGTATCTTCCCCAAAAGCTTCGGAATACTCTTTGGAGTCAATAATGGCATCTACCAAGGCATAAAATCCTTTTTTAGAGCAGATATCAAAATACTTATTGATTTCCTGGCGACCATAGGTTGGACGACCTAGTAGACGACGGTGAATATATTCAACCGCTTTAACTACATACAAAGATGTCCAATATAGATTACGAAAAGTGTCAGACTTGGCTAGCATTCTGACAAACTCACGAACAGGAATATCTCCGTTCTCTAGTCTATTTTCTGCTGATTTCAGTTCTTGACCTAAATAGACATCTCGACCAAATACCTGACGATAACAAGCTCGAATTACGGCTTGAGTTGAATTTTCCGAGAATTTAACCCCAGTTCCATTACTAGAACCTGGTAATTCGTTATTTAGACGGAATACTTTCGCTCCGAGAGAACCAGGAAATTCTCCTCGTGCTGCTGGGTTACTGTTTTGGTTATTAATACCTGCGCCTCGATGAATCAACAGACGTTTAGTGTCTTTGTTGAAGGGTGCCGGACTACTGTTAGGATTACGAGTTTCTTTGGGGAAAATCGCACCGAACTGAATTTCTAGAGGATCGTTACCTGAACCATATACGTGCTGATCTGGTAAGGGACGATCGTAGCGAGCAAAAGTAGTTACAAACTGAGGTACTTTGCGGAAAGGCGCGCTATAATTCAACAGATCTTGCTGCATTCCCCAATTGCGGCATTCTTGAGCTTCTTGACCAAAACCTCTGAGGTAAGGAACTGTCTCTTCGCCGAAGTAATCTGAATATTCTTGAGAATCAACTAAAGCATCGACTAGTCCTGCCAATCCTTTTTCAGAAACGATAGAGAAATAGCTTTGAACTTCTTCACGAGAAGAAGGGCCTCGACCTAAGATATGGCGGAAAGCTAATTCTAAAGCACGACTGTTGATAAATGGCTCAAAAAATTGCTTACGATATAGAGGAGTTTTACACAAACGACGGACAAATTCTTTCATGGAAATGTCGCCGTTTTTGACCTGAGATTCTAAATAAGAGATAGACTGACCATAAGCGCGAGTAATATCACGTTCAAAGATCTGTCTATAAGCTGCTTTGATTACCGATAGCTTCTCTAAAGTAGATAAACCAGGCTTCATGACAAATTTTTGGCGTTTCTCTGAAGCATTAAAGTAGCTTTGAGGAAGTTGTAACCCCTGTACGTCGGAAGAAGGGCGTTGGCGTAATTTGTCAGAAGGAGTAGATGCTTTAAATTCAGCGATCGCTACATCAAAATATTGAGTAATAATTTCTGTCGCTTGCTGATCCTTGCGGAAATAGTCTCTAGATGCTGCACGCATTTCCTGTAGTGCCACAATTGTTGCTGCGCTGGAACAGGCTTTTTCGATAATTTCCCGCAGACCTCTGATATTTACTACCAGAATGTTAGGGTCACCGGCGACAATTGCATAGCTAATATAGCGTAAGAACCAGGACATATCCCGTAGAGACTTCTGCATATTGGCAGGACCATACTGAGAAACGCTGATTGGTCGAAAACCAGCGGGAACTGGACCAGACCCCCCTGCAAACAGGGATTTGAAAGCTCCAAAAATACCACCGCTACTGTTGCTATCTTCTGCTTTTTCTACAACTAGCTCACTGGGAATACCAGTATTCCCACTAGAAGTAGCCATCGCCATTTCTTCTACTTCTGGAGGTTTTTCCAGGTAGGACATTGGTGAGCCACCCGTAAAAATGCGATTGGCCGCCCGTGAGACGATAATATCTGCATTGTTAGTTATGGTTTGAGCAATGTTTAAACGTTGAGAACCAGATTTATAATATGCTGTTAATTCTTTAAGTTCGCCTCCTTCTAAGAAGCGGTCTTGCTGTTCTGCCTGCAAGATTGTAGACACCGCTACTGTTTGATAAAGTTGAGGACGGGCTAATGAACTGCCACCACTTGCCGTTACACTCATGTTTATTTTTTTTATGTTTTTTACTTATAGTTCAGCTTTTAGATTAAAACGTTTCGGGCTTGATCAGGGGATTTATTAAGAACTATGTATTTATAGCCAGACTTCTAGAAGAGCGATCTCTTTTGATGTTTTTAGGGCTTGAGGTATTATCTAGCAATCTTTTCTGCGTTTGCAATTTTTTATCTTTGGCGAGCGCAACTACGAAAGTCACATAGTACAAGTATTAACTTTTGTTGACCTTGCTCATCTGCCGTTCGGTTGTCTTCTTATTTCTTCACAATATTTCTCGTATAATCAGAAAACTATCTAACGAAGGAATTTTAAAACTATCTAAAGTAGTAACAATAAGCAGTAAGAAGTAACAATCTGAAACAAGCTATGACTACTACTTTTTCTCCTTCTAGTTCTCTTGAATCTTTATTAGGTAATGAAGCCGAAAGCTTATTGACTCATAAAGCAAAAGTGTCAAAAGATATGCTGCATTTACCTGGAGAAGATTTTATAGATCGTATTTTTAGTCAAAGCGATCGCAATTCCCAGGTGCTTCGTAGTTTGCAACAGCTATATTCTACGGGAAGACTTGCTAATACTGGCTATCTTTCTATTTTGCCTGTGGATCAGGGCATAGAACATTCAGGGGCAGCTTCTTTCGCCCCCAACCCAATTTATTTTGATCCCGAAAACATTATTAAACTGGCGTTGGAAGGTGGTTGCAATGCTGTGGCTACCACTCTAGGTGTATTGGGCATGGTATCACGTAAATATGCCCATCGTATCCCTTTTATTGTCAAGCTAAATCACAACGAGTTATTAACTTATCCTAATCCTTCGGATCAGATTATGTTTGGTAGCGTCGAACAAGCTTGGAACTTAGGTGCGGTAGCCGTAGGTGCTACTATTTATTTTGGCTCAGAGGAATCATCCCGCCAGATACAAGAAGTTAGTGAAGCTTTTGCCCACGCTCACGAGTTAGGCATGGCAACTATTCTCTGGTGTTATCTGCGCAACAATGTTTTTAAACAAGATAAAGATTATCATTTGGCAGCGGATCTTACAGGACAAGCTAATCATCTTGGGGTAACAATTGAAGCCGATATTATTAAGCAAAAACTGCCTGAATGTAATGGAGGTTATAAAGCAGTTGCTAATGCTACTGGTCAAAAATATGGTCGTACTGACGATCGCGTTTATAGTGAATTAACTAGCGATCATCCGATTGATCTAACTCGTTATCAGGTACTGAATTGTTATGCAGGGCGTAGCGGTTTAATCAATTCGGGTGGTGCTTCTGGAGACAATGACTTTGCTGCTGCGGTGCGAACTGCGGTAATTAATAAACGGGCTGGCGGTTGTGGTTTAATTTCTGGGAGAAAAACTTTCCAACGTTCAATGGATGAAGGTGTTAAGTTGTTTCATGCCATACAGGATGTTTATTTATCAAAAGATGTAACAATTGCTTAAAATAATTTCGTAGTGATTGTCTTAAATATCAAATGATTAAGTAATTTTTGATTGAAGGCGATCGCTAAAGGATCTAAACTAAACATTGGATAATTAAATTTCAGGATGGTTGTGAGGAGCAATACAGCCATCGGGAAGTAAAGCAATAGACAAAGCAATAGAATAGTGTTTTACTTGGACTCGTTGGGCTAAGGTGTGTTCTAGATCGATTACTTCATGAATTTTGACGGGAATCACACCATTTGGGGGAAATGCCCACCAACTACCATTTTGATAGAAATGATTGGTATAGCCTTGTTCCTCACACCATCTTTGACATACGGCAGCAGCAGCGGTCTTGAGATTGGGATAGATAACAGTTGAATCAATACTTTGGTTCATAACTACATTCTGCTAAAAAATCTTCTACAGAACCAAATTTACAGCCGTTTTCAGTTGAATAGACTCCGTTTTTGATTAGCTAGTTCGTAGCTATCAGCTATTAGCTTTTAGCTTTTAGCTTTTAAAAATTTCATTATTGTGGTCTACTCATTTGAAAAGTGCAGTAACTTGTTCTTCTCTGTATTCTTGTCTTACATCTTCAATATCCTGTTTTAATTGAACGTGTTTTTTTTGCCTTAAGCGATTTTGGATGATTTCTATAAGAATAGTTTGATCTTCTACAGACAAGGCTTCTACTGTAGCGATCGCTTGTTGAAACACAGATTCATCCTGGACTGCTTTAGATTTCATAAATATCTATAAGTTTTTTTTCTGGACGAGTTCTCTGAAATATCCACCAATTTTCTCTAGCTTTTTTATCTCTATTTTTAATTCTTTCAGGTTTTACGTTATCCCTGATATGCTCGAAAAGTAATTTATATTCAATCACATTTTCCAAACTTATTCCGTAAAAGTCAATAATCCATCTATCAGGAATTGCTTTGATATTGCTGGTTAAGTTAGAACCAGTAGAATACAATTTAAGTACTTCTGCATTTTTGTTATTCAAACTAATCCATTTCTTAGCTTGTTCTTGCGAAACAATAAAATCTTTACCTGTTGGTTTTACACCCTCAAATGTATAACCACGATTAGCAGCTAATTTTATAGCTTTGGAAGTATCTGTAGTGTTTTTTAAAGAAGATGAAATTTTGTCTACTTTGTTATTATCTAAGTAACAATCATTCGTATTTTGATAACACCAATTGACGATACTTACATGAACGCCCGCTTCTCCAGTCCAAGACTGTGTAGAGACAGCTTCATGAATAATAGCTCCGTTATTCATAATATAATCTAACGAAGCTTTTCGCGTATTACCTTGAGCTATCGTATTCGTACCTACTAAACCAACTCTATCTTTTTTATCAATATTTTCGTGAGCTAATCTAAACCAGTAACTACATAAGTCTACTTGAGATTTTACTTTAGAAAATTTGTGATAAATTTTTTCTGCATAATCATCACCTAATTCCAATCTAATTTTGTTACCACCTAAAAAGGGCGGATTGCCTATAATTGCGCTTGCTTTTGCCCAGGGAGTGAAGAGAGCATCTTGACAGACAATGTTGTTATCTAGAGTGTCGAGGGGTAATTCTGGTTCGGTAAGTTCCAGGCGATCAATCGCGACTTTTTTGGCAATAGTTAAAGTTACCTTAGCTAGTTCCACTGCAAAGGGATTGATATCCATGCCGTAAAACTGTAGGGGAGTAACTAAACCCATTTGTACCTGCTGTTTGAGGGTTTCAGATCTACGGCGTTCGGAGATTTTGTCTAGCAGCGATTTTTCGATTTTTTTTAACTCCTGATACGCCAGATATAAGAAATTTCCCGAACCACAGGCGGGGTCGAGGACGCGATAGTTTTGCAATTCTAACTGTAAAGAATTTAATTCGGCAATGGTATTAGCCGCCTCAATCTTGTCATCCCAATAATTGCTAATGGTGGGTTTGACAATTTTCATAATGTCCGCTTCAGAAGTGAAGTGCATCCCGTAAGCATGACGTTCTTCTTGATTAGCAGTACCCTCAAAAATATTCCCAAAGATGGCAGGGCGAACCTGTTGCCAATTTTCCCGCGCTGCTGCATCAAGATAGTTTAACTCTTCCTTAGTTAATTCAATAGGATTAATTGTGGCAAACAAACCACCATTGAAATAGTCTACTCCTTTGTATCTACCCGCAGGAGTAATTCCAGGTCGATTCATTTGCTCAAACAGTCCACCCAAAACAAATTAAGAACTTTTGAACTAGGTATTTCAGCGAGCGCATTAAAAGAGCTTCGCTCCTTGAAAGCTAATTAGAGCAATAGTTTCAAAACCATTTGGCACTTATGGTAGCTTCCGCGCGCTTTACGCCTATATCTAGTCGGCTAACTGATATAAATAGCGTTCCCGTTTTCCCAAATTAACTTATACGAAAAATTACGTGATTTGTATCACTATGTTTAATTGTTAAGCGTTTAATTGTTAAGCAAAATTTACAAAGATAAATAGCGAGAATCAGCATCTTGATTAATTTCTTCAACTGTTTCTAAGTAAGTTGCAATTGCATCTTTGATATTATCCAAAGCTTCTGCTTCAGTTTGTCTTTGTGACCAACATCCAGGTAAACCAGGACACCACACAGCATATCCCTCTTCACTTTTTTTAAGTCTTACTTTGTAACGCATCTAGTTCAAATCCTCATTGTTCAACTTTATTCATCATAAATCTGGAAATTAAGCGAGGGGATTTAAAGGTCGGGTGTTGGTAGTTTGCTACTTTTTTTTGATAACTGACGACGAGTTAATTTCTTTAACATATTTAATAGTAGCTTTGAAATGAGCGATCGCTTTTTGAGGATTATCAATCTCATCCAACATTTTAACCAGTTCTAACACTTCATCAGCGATCGCTTCTGGAATAAATACTCTTTTAGTTTTTCCTAATTTGTAATGTTTGTTTCTACCCATCAAATACTGCGCTATTTTATGGTATTTTACTGCTTATTATAGATATAATAGTGCAGTATTTTAACAAGTCTTGCTTTACAAAAAACTTAATGGAAGAAATAGTTAAATTAATTGAATCAAATGCCAAAGCGATCGCAGCTTTGACTACAGATATACAAGAAATGAAACGCGATCGCGATGTAATGTATAGTCTGATGCGCGATTTGACTCAGAATCAAAGCAGGATTTATGAGGTTATGCAAAACCAAGACAACCGCCAGCAACAGCTTACCGATCAACAAAGACAGCTTTCTAACCAACAGCAGCAATTAATTGAGATTATTAAAACATTAGCCACTAGGCACTAGGGGAAAATTTTTGAAGCGTCCAGATTACAGTTGCACTGTCACACTTAAACTGATTATATGTAATTACATTGTGTATACCTTCAGTCTAATATTACAAAAAATAAGATTATTCTCATCTTTTATCCCTAATCCTTACAAAATATGTCTGATTCTCAAGCAATTAACCAGGCTGTCGCCAATTTATATAACACCTATCCCTTTCCTCCCGATCCTCTTTCGGATCTCGAACCTCCTGGATACAATTGGCGATGGAGTTGGACAGCAGCTTATAGTTTCTGTACGGGAATAAAACCCGAAACTCAAAACATTCGCATTTTAGATGCAGGTTGTGGTACGGGTTCGGGTACAGATTATCTAATTCACCTCAACCCAGAAGCTGAAGTGACGGCAATTGATCTGAGTGAAAAGGCTTTAGAAGTTGCCGAAGAACGTTGTAACCGTTCGGGAGTAATTGCCAAACACGCTAAACCAGTCAAGTTTTTTAACCTCAAGCTAGAAGAAGCAACGCAGCTAGAAGGAGAGTTTGATTTTATTAACTGTGTTGGGGTACTGCATCATTTACCCGAACCAGAAAAAGGCATTCAGGCGTTAGCGAAAAAATTAAAGCCTGGTGGTATTCTGCATATTTTCGTCTATGCTGAATTAGGACGTTGGGAAATTAGCCTGATGCAAAAAGCGATCGCTTTACTTCAAGGAGATAAACGAGGCGACTATCGCGACGGGGTCAAAGTTGGTCGAGAAGTTTTCGCTAACCTACCAGAAAATAATCGTATTCTCAAACAAGAAAAAGAAAGATGGGCGTTAGAAAATCATCGCGATGAAGCTTTTGCCGATATGTATGTTCATCCCCAGGAAATTGACTATAACGTGGAAACTTTGTTTGAATTAATTGATGCTTCTGGTTTAGATTTTGTTGGTTTTTCTAATCCAAAATATTGGCAGTTAGATCGGCTTGTGGGTGAATCATCCGACTTAATGCAAAGAGCCAAAAACTTGAGCGATCGCAAATTATATCGTTTAATAGAACTACTCGATCCTAATCTGACTCACTACGAATTCTTTTTAGCCAAACCTCCTCTAAGTAAAAAAGATTGGTCAAGTGACGAAACATTAAGTAAAGCTATTCCTGAATGTAGTCCCTGTATGCAAGGATTTCCCAGTAAAAACTTCCTCAATTTTGAATATCAGATGGTAAATTTATCTGATGATGAGTATGAGTTTATGCTGGCTTGTGACAAAAACACCGAACAACAGACTAGTGTCGCCAAAATCTTAAACAATTGTCAGTTAGATCTTACAGGAGTGCGATCGCTCCACGAAAGACAATTAATTATATTGAGTACCAAGGCTTAAACTTATCCCAAAGTACGATCGCTTTAACCATAGTTAGGAACTCATATTATCCATCCTATAGCCTCACTAAATCCTCTTAAATTGACCATTTAGAAATTTTTAATAATTGGTTACAATACCATGTTATGATCGCTGGGGACTGCGATTTAGAAGCATTACTGCAAGGTTCGTAAGTATTGCCAAGTAATAACCGAGTAGATACTTTGTTTTACTGAGGTAAATTGTTTATCTAGATGATAAGTAGTTACTTGAATCACCTAACTTTATGTAGGAAAAATCTAGTTGCAGTAACCAAAATAAAGAATGGGTCAGCAACTGAGTAGCGGAACTTTGTCTAATCAATCTCCCGAACCACCACTAGTAAAAGAAAACCATTATACTTCCCATGATTCTAACTCTTTAGAAAATTATGAGCCGATGGCAGAATATTATCAATTACAACGAATGTTGTTATTGACAACTCTGGTATTAATGGGAATAATTGTTGTTCCTTTGTGGTATTTTAGCTCTCTTAACACTGCTCTTAACTATTTGTTAGGTGCAACTGTGGGACTAGTGTATTTGAGGATGTTAGCCAAAGACGTTGAACGCCTAGGTCAACAACCACGTTTCGGTTCTAAGGGAATAGGGCTTTTTGCCATTCTTATAATTGTCGCTAGTCAATGGCAACAATTGCACATTCTTCCCGTCTTTCTTGGATTTCTGACTTATAAACCAGCGATCGTTATCTACACTGTGCAGTCAATTATTTGGCCAGCAGAAAAACTAGAAAATGATGCTTGAAATAATCAATTTCAAAGAAACTACAAGAATGATTTTATTTTAATGTTTTGCTCAATCTAGGCATATGGAAATTCTAGGTGCTTTGACTTTTCTAAATATTTTTACCCTGGCAGAATTGGAAGTTGGCGAACATTTTCTTTGGAAAATCGGTAACTTTACAGTTCACGGGCAGGTTTTTCTCAATTCTTGGATTGTAATAGCTCTTTTAGTAATAGCTTCAATTGCTGCAACTCGGAACATCCAAAAAATTCCTAGTGGCATCCAGAACTTTATGGAATTTGCCCTAGAATTTATTCGGGATTTGGCGAGAAATCAGCTAGGGGAAAAAGAATATCGCCCCTGGGTGCCTTTTATCGGCACTTTGTTTTTGTTCATATTTGTGTCAAATTGGTCAGGTGCGTTAGTGCCATGGAAACTGATTGAGTTACCCTCTGGTGAACTAGCTGCCCCAACAAATGACATCAATACAACGGTGGCTTTGGCATTGCTCACTTCCTTAGCGTATTTCTACGCTGGGTTGAAAAAGAAAGGTTTAGGATACTTCAAACACTATATTGAACCAACTCCTATCCTGCTTCCAATCGCAATTTTAGAAGATTTCACCAAACCTCTTTCTCTCAGTTTCCGTCTATTTGGTAATATTTTGGCTGACGAACTAGTAGTTGCTGTATTAGTACTTTTAGTTCCGTTGTTGATTCCTTTACCAGTGATGGCACTAGGTTTATTTACCAGTGCAATTCAAGCTTTAGTGTTTGCTACCCTTGCTGGAGCATATATACACGAGGCTTTAGTCGATCACGACTAAGAGATTTAATTAGAGGTAATCTAACTTCTAAAGTTGTTCATGTGTTGAAGCATAATTACTTTGTCATTGCTTCACTTCATTTTTAAAAAGTTCTTTGTTCAGTAAATTTAGGTAGGTAAAATTTCATGGATATTCAAGCTGCTTCCGTTATTGCTGCTTCTCTAGCTATTGGTTTAGCTGCTATTGGCCCTGGTATTGGTCAAGGTAATGCTTCTGGTCAAGCAGTAGCAGGTATTGCTCGTCAGCCTGAAGCTGAAGGCAAAATTCGCGGTACTCTACTATTAACTTTGGCATTTATGGAATCATTGACCATCTATGGTCTAGTGGTTGCTTTGGTACTATTGTTTGCCAACCCATTTGTATAAGCTTTTCTAAGATCTGTGGAGATACTAAACTAATAATTTAGTGTCTCTACAGATTTGATTGTTTAATCCAATTTGCCCTATAAAAAATGTTTGATTTTGATGCGACTTTGCCTTTGATGGCAGTGCAGTTTTTAATCTTAACAGCACTGTTAAACGCAGTATTTTACAAGCCATTAATCAAGGTGCTGGATGAACGAGAGGATTATCTTCGTAGTGGTGCTATTGGTTCTAAGGATAAACTAGCCAAAGCGGAAAGCATAGTCAAAGAATATGAGAAACAGATAGCCGATGCGCGCCGAGAGTCTCAAAATCTGGTACAACAAGCCCAAGCAGAAGCCAAAGAAATTACTGCTAGCAAAATAGCAGCAGCCCAAAAAGAAGTTCAGTCTCAAAGAGAAGCAGCCGCTCAAGAAATAGAGCAGCAAAAAGCAGAAGCTTTTGCAACTTTAGAGCAGCAAGTAGATTCTCTGTCTCGTCAAATCTTAGAAAAAATACTCGACCCAGAATTAATCAAGTAAAACTGATTAATAGCTGGCATAAATGAAAAAAATAACAAAACTCAAGATCTGGGTATGATAGAGACTTTATTATTTCTAGCAGAAGCCAACTCAGAGGTTGAAAGCGGTTTTGGTTTAAACTTAAACATTTTAGAAACTAACCTAATCAACCTGACACTTTTAGTAGGGATACTAATTTATTTTGGTAAACCCCTACTGACAAATATTTTGATCGAAAGACGTTCCAAAATTGCCGAGCAAATTCAGGCAGTTGAGCAGAAACAAAAGCAAGCTGAACTAACCCTAGCCGAAGAACAGAAAAAGCTAGCCGAAGCTAAAGAAACAGCCGCTAAAATTCGCTCTGAAGCAGAAACAAATGCTCAGAAAGCCAAAGAAATCATTTTGGCTCAAGGAGAAAAAGAGGTCGAACGCCTTAAAGAAATGGCAGGGAAAGACCTAAGCTCCGAACAAGAAAAAGCGATCGCTCAATTAAGGGAGCGTGTTGTTGCTTTAGCTTTAGAAAGTGCCAAATCTCGTATGGATAACATACTTAATGACGAAGCACAACGCAAGCTAATAGACAGCAGCATCGCTAAATTAGGAGGTTAATAATTATGAGTGGAACTCTAATCAGTAGCGAAGTTGGCGAACCCTATGCTCAGGCATTAATGTCTTTGGCACAGCAACAAGACTTGACCAACCAGTTTGGCGACACCTTTCGCTCACTAAGCTCTTTACTTGAAGAGTCTAGGGAATTTAAAGATTTTGTTCTTAATCCTGTGGTCAAGGGAGAAGATAAAAAAGCAGTATTGAAGCAAGTATTGGGTAACGACGCAAACCCTTACTTGGTTAACTTTATGATGCTGTTGGTTGACAAAAGACGGATTGTCTTTCTAGAACCGATTGTGGAGCAATATCTCAACTTACTACGCAAGCTAAACCAAACTGTTCTGGCAGAAGTTACTTCAGCCACAGAACTAAATGACGAGCAAAAGCAAAACGTAATTGAGAAAGTCAAAGCGATCGCTCAAGCTCGTGATGTAGAGCTTAAAACTAGCATTGACCCCGATCTGATTGGAGGTGTCATTATTAAAGTTGGCTCAAAAGTGATTGATGCCAGTATTCGTGGACAACTCCGTCGTATTAGTATCAGCTTAAATCAATAAAGCATAAATATAGACGCAGCATCTAGGTAATTGCGTCTTGACACCAAGACAATCTAAAACTAACTCTTACATACAAAAAAGCTATGGTTAGCATCAGACCAGACGAAATTAGTAGCATTATTCGCCAGCAGATCGAATCATATGAGCAAGATGTTCAAGTATCTAACGTTGGTACAGTTCTCCAGGTAGGAGATGGCATCGCTCGGATCTACGGTCTAGAACAAGCAATGGCAGGAGAACTTCTAGAATTTGAAGACGGTACAGTAGGTATTGCCCTTAACCTAGAAGAAGATAACGTCGGTGCCGTACTTATGGGTGACGGTTTCGGTATTCAAGAAGGTAGTACAGTTAAAGCTACTGGCAAAATCGCTTCTATTCCTGTAGGAGAAGCTTTGATTGGCAGAGTTGTCGATCCTTTGGCCGCACCTTTAGATGGCAAAGGTGACATCAACACTTCTGAAAGCCGTTTGATCGAATCTATGGCACCAGGAATTATCGAACGTAAATCCGTTTGTGAACCTCTACAAACAGGAATTACCGCTATTGATGCGATGATTCCCGTAGGTCGTGGTCAGCGGGAGTTGATCATTGGCGATCGCCAAACAGGAAAAACTGCTGTAGCTGTAGACACTATTATTAACCAACAGGGTGAAGACGTAATTTGTGTTTACGTTGCTGTGGGTCAAAAAGCTTCTACAGTAGCTCAAGTAGTCAATACCTTAGAGTCCAAAGGCGCAATGGATTACACCATAGTAGTTGCTGCCAACGCCAATGACCCTGCAACTCTTCAGTATCTCGCACCCTATACAGGAGCGGCGATCGCTGAATACTTTATGTATAATGGTAAGGCGACTTTGATTATTTATGACGACTTGACCAAACAGGCTCAGGCATACCGTCAAATGTCTTTGCTACTTCGTCGTCCACCAGGACGTGAAGCATATCCTGGAGACGTATTCTATCTTCACTCTCGTCTACTAGAGCGTGCTGCGAAATTAAGTGATGAGTTAGGCGGTGGCAGCATGACTGCTCTACCTATTATCGAAACTCAAGCTGGTGACGTATCCGCTTATATTCCTACCAACGTAATTTCTATTACCGACGGTCAAATCTTCCTTTCTTCTGACCTATTTAACGCTGGTTTCCGTCCTGCAATCAACGCTGGTATTTCTGTATCCCGTGTAGGTTCTGCGGCTCAGACTAAAGCGATGAAACAGGTAGCAGGTAAACTCAAGCTAGAATTGGCTCAGTTTGCCGAACTGGAAGCTTTTGCTCAGTTCGCTTCTGACTTAGACGCAGCAACTCAAAACCAACTAGCGCGGGGTCAGCGTCTACGCCAAATTCTCAAGCAGCCCCAAAACTCTCCTCTATCCGTAGCAGAACAGGTAGCAGGGGTTTATGCTGGTTTAAATGGCTATTTGGATGATGTTTCTGTGGAAAAAGCGAGTGCATTTGCTCAAGGATTGCGTGATTATATAGGTACCAATAAGCCTAAATATACAGAAATCATCGCTTCTGAGAAAAAACTAACTGACGAAGCAGAAAGTATTTTGAAAGAAGCGATTAACGAATTTAAACAATCCTTCATGGCAACAGCCTAGAATCAGTAATCAGTAATCAGTAATCAGTCTGATTATGATGAAATTAACGGGTTCTGTTTTGGGGAAAAGGGTAAAGGTTAAGGGTTAAGGGTTTGATGAATTTCTTTTCCCTTTTCCTGTAGTCCTCATCCCTCATCCTTCATAATTCATCCCTTATAAAGATATGGCTAATTTAAAAGCGATTCGCGATCGCATCGGCTCGGTAAAAAATACCAAAAAAATCACAGAAGCAATGCGCTTGGTAGCTGCGGCTAAGGTTCGTCGCGCCCAAGAGCAGGTAAACTCTACTCGTCCTTTCGCCGATAATTTGGCACAGGTACTCTATAATATTCAAGGCAAACTTAAGTTTGAAGATGTTGATTTACCTTTATTTCAGCAGCGAGAAATCAAAAAAGTTGCATTACTAGTAGTTAGTGGCGATCGCGGCTTATGCGGTGGCTACAATACAAATGTAATTCGCAGAGCAGAGATTAGAGCTGAAGAATTAACAGCACAAGGTGTTGAGTATACCTTTGTCCTAATTGGACGTAAAGCAACTCAATATTTTCAACGACGCAATGCTCCAATTGATAAAACTTTTGTTGGTTTGGAGCAAATTCCTACCGCTTCCGAAGCATCAGAAATCGGTGATGAGCTATTATCTCTTTTCTTAGCTGAAGAGGTAGATAAGGTAGAGCTTATCTATACTAAATTTGTCTCTCTAATTGCTTCTAGACCAGTTATCCAGACTTTACTACCTCTAACTACTCAAGGTTTGGAAGTACAAGACGATGAAATCTTCCGTTTGACTACCAAAGGCGGTGATTTTGGCGTAGAAAGAGACAAAGTAACTACCACAGTATCGGAATTTCCTCCAGATACAATCTTTGAACAAGATCCTGTCCAAATCTTGAATGCTTTGTTGCCTCTTTATATCAACAACCAAATTTTGCGTTCTCTCCAAGAAGCAGCAGCTAGTGAACTAGCAGCCAGAATGACTGCGATGAACAACGCTAGTGAAAACGCTTCAGAATTAATAGGCACTTTAACCTTGTCTTATAACAAAGCTAGACAAGCAGCGATTACTCAAGAACTTTCTGAGGTGGTTGCAGGTGCTAATGCTCTGTAATTAAATAAGCTTTTAGCTGTTTCAGATAGAAGCGTCGATATTAATAATTTATTTTTCAGCGTCTAGGGTGAATCTGGACGTTTTTTATTGAACCAACAGCAATAAAGCTTTAAAACAGTAGTCCTGTAAAATGAATTATCTAGTTGAGAGAGGTTAATTAACAGTTAGCCAAACGCTAACTATTGCTTACCTTCTTTAACTTTCGCTTTAGCCCTCGAATCCAAGTTCTGACAGCATCAGATTGAGTAATTTCTTTTTGCTTGCAATATGCATTGCTATACCTCTTGATCTTCATCTGACAGTCTTATATCTATTCGTTTCATTTGCTGTAATATTGCTGTATAATATTCCGATGTTACTCGGATTTAAGACTAAACTCAAGCTCAATAACAATCAGCGAACTCAAATAGCAAAACACGCTGGTGTAGCTCGTCATGCTTGGAATTGGGGACTGGGGTTAACCAGGCAAATCCTAGATAACAATAGAGAAAATCCAGAGGCTCAAATCAAATTTCCTTCCGCTATTGACCTACATAAATGGTTGGTAGCAATAGTCAAACCAGATTATCCCTGGTACTACGAATCATCTAAATGTGCGCCTCAGTTTGCCTTAAGACAGTTAAGAGAAGCTTGGGCTAGAGCATTTAAAAAAACATCTAAGCCGCCCAGATTCAAGAAAAAAGGGCGCAATGATAGTTTTACTCTTGATGGCACAATCAAAGTAGTTGACCATTTTCAAATCCAATTACCTAAGATTGGAGTAGTTAAAACTTACGAGCGTCTTCCTTTCGGCTACAAGCCCAAAAATGTAACTATCTCCAGGAAAGCAGATAGCTGGTACATCAGTTACAAGATGGAAATTGAGCCACAACCAACTACTAAATCAGTAGAAAAGGTAGGAGCAGACTTAGGAATTAAAACGCTGGCTTATTTAAGTACGGGAATTACTTTTCCCAGTCATATGCCTTATAAGCGTTATGCCAAAAGACTTGCTCGACTTCAATGGCTCAACCGAAATAAAGTAATTGGTTCGGCTAATTGGAAGAAAGCCCAATTAAAAATAGCCAAACTACACGCCAAAATAGCTAACATCCGCAAAGACACATTACACAAACTCACAACTTATTTAGCCAAGAACCACGGCGAGATAGTAATCGAAGACTTGAATGTATCGGGAATGTTGAAAAATGGCAAGTTAGCTAAGGCTATTGCAGACATGGGTTTTCACGAGTTCAGAAGGCAGTTAGAGTATAAGTGTCAACTCTACGGAAGTAAGTTAACAATTGCTGATAGGTTCTTCCCATCAAGCAAGACTTGTTCTAATTGTGGCTGGTATAACCCAGACTTGAAGCTATCGGATAGATGGTTTTTATGTGTTGGCTGTGGTTCATTTCAAGAAAGAGATTGGAATGCAGCCTTGAATCTAAGTAGGTGGAGTCACTGCCGAACTTAAGCCTGTGGATAGGAAGTAGCCGACTACCCTAGTGGAAGCAGGAATTTTTCATATTGTTAGCAATAGTTAGTAAAAAATGAACGGCAATAGGCATTCTAGCAATGTGTAAGTAATTTTGTTTAGGTACTTAAGTAAATTAACGCCTAAATTCTCAAGAATTGATCTTTATCTATTTTGATGCCAAACTCGGATAAGATTGGCATCAAAAATTATTACTTCACTACTTTATATGTCTTCTTCTATTATTAGCACCCTAGATACTGAGCATTCTCAGAAATTACTAATTAAACCCACCGCCTCAGGAATCGCAGTTAAAGGTAGTATTACCATCCCTGGAGATAAATCGATTTCTCATCGTGCTTTAATGCTAGGAGCGATCGCCGAAGGAGAGACAGTGATTGAAGGCTTGTTATTGGGAGAAGATCCTCGCAGTACGGCAGCCTGTTTTCGGGCAATGGGGGCAGAAATTTCCGAATTAAATTCGCAACAGGTAGTAGTCAAAGGAGTAGGTTTAGGCAATCTACAAGAACCGCAAGATGTCTTGGATGCTGGCAATTCGGGAACGACTATGCGCTTGATGTTGGGTTTACTGGCATCCCATCCTAATCGTTTGTTTACTGTAACAGGAGATCATTCTCTGCGATCGCGTCCTATGTCTCGGGTAATAAAACCCCTGGAGCAAATGGGAGCAACAATTTGGGGCAGAAAAGATAATTCTCTTGCTCCTTTAGCCGTTAGAGGACAACAATTAAAACCAGTTCACTACCATTCCCCAATTGCTTCAGCTCAAGTTAAATCCTGTGTTTTGCTGGCTGGCTTGATGGTCGATGGTAAAACTACCGTTACTGAACCTGCTTTGTCTCGCGATCATAGTGAAAGAATGCTTCAGGCTTTTGGAGCAACCTTAGCCATTGATGCTGATAGTAATAGTGTTACCCTGACAGGACAACCTACTCTACAAGGTCAAAAAGTAGTTGTTCCTGGGGATATAAGTTCTGCTGCTTTCTGGCTAGTAGCTGGAGCGATCGTTCCTGGTTCAGATTTACTAATTACTAACGTGGGAGTTAATCCCACTCGTACTGGAGTTTTAGCAGCATTAGAAATGATGGAGGCTGATATCAAGCGCGAAAATGAGCGGGTTGTGGCAGGAGAGCCTGTAGCAGACTTAAGGGTTAAATATAGTCAACTTAAAGCTTGTGAAATCTCTGGAGATCTAATTCCCCGCCTGATTGATGAGATTCCGATCTTAGCTGTGGCAGCGGCTCATGCAGTCGGCACAACAGTAATTAAGGATGCCGCAGAATTAAGAGTTAAAGAAAGCGATCGCTTGGCAGTAATGGCAACAGAATTGGGCAAAATGGGCGCAAATATTACCGAATTAGCTGATGGGCTAGAAATTACTGGCGTTAATGAACTTAGAGGAGTAGATGTTGATAGTTTTACCGATCACCGCATTGCTATGAGTTTGGCGATCGCCGC
>JASJDX010000150.1 GCA_030064975.1 Pleurocapsa sp. MO_192.B19 | reverse complement strand
ACGACAAAAAGTGCTGCTAATTATACGACGAGTTTTTTAGGAGATAATTGCTGCATATGGAGCGAATTATACGTTCAGTCAGCCAAAACTCGACGTAAAAGTCCCATTCTACGCACAGTTTTGCAAAGACTCTGGCTAAATAATTCTAATTATACGCTCGGCGTTGTTTTCTGTTCCGTTGCTATCGGATCGCCATTTACTCGGTTGTCTATTCTCTGATTTCCTTTTGGCAGTTACGCCTCATCTTACCCGTAGCCAGGGTTTCCGATACTCGTCTATCCTATTGGGGTTTCGATTTATCCTCAAACCTGGTATCTACGTTTCTTTTCGTTCCGACTATCAGATTGTCTGATACTTTAGGGCGGTTCAATTTGCCTAATACCAAGTCGGGGATGTAACTGCCAAATCATAAAGCGTTGCGACTTTGTAGGTGTTTAAGTCCATTTTGTTATTCCAGATAATGGCTTCCTTGTGAGACACTTTTATAGAACCTATTTACCCTTGGTATCTCCCTATTAGCGGTAGTGTGACTATCTGCTTTGCCTCTAATTCCGCCCTGATGCCCGCTTTACTCTGTAAGATTCCGAGCTTACTCGGTAGAGCCAGATAAGGAGTCATCTATCCCTTAGATGGTGGGATTTTAACCCACATCCGATTGTGTCAGTTCAGGGTACTTACGGTTTTCTCTCCGTCTTTCCCTGGGAATCCTTACCCCTTTGGTTTCCATAGGCTCTTGATTCCAACGACTCGCACTGATTGTCAAGGTGCTTGCCAATTTTAGATTTTTGTTTTGCTACCGATGTTCGGATATTGGCATCCCATTCATACGCTCTGAAATAATTGTATAACGCTTGAAACCCTTAGTAGATAAAGATTTTGTGAATATTAATTAACTACTTACAATCATAGTGCCAGCCCGCCTTTTCATCCCGACGTTGACCTTCGGTACAACGCGGGGCTTCCCAGGCGGAAGCTAAAAATTGGGCAACTGTGATGAATATTGAGCGATATTTAATCTAAGTTGAAATAAATTTTAAGCTATTTCTCAAAAACTAAGCGAATCAATCTTATTACCGATTTGAATTATCCTCACAAATTCTTCAAGATTCATACGTAATCTAAAACTTAGAAAGAAAAAAAGCTAATTCACATCTTTCTTAACTTTCACAAAAGCTTTAGGAGGTGATCGCCTGAGGGAAGAAGATAAAACTTGGTGTCCAGCTATTGAGTTCAACGAAACTGAGAGAGACTTACAGCGGTTTTCAAATGAATAGATTTGCAATGCTTAAACCATCCCACAGCATCATTAGTTATTAGAAAATTAAAGAGGTAAACATTATGAAAATCTTTACATGGATACAAGACACCGTTCAATATCTTTGGAATGGTGTGTCAAGACTTTTTCAACCTACGGATGATGACTATCCTAAATCTGGAGTTCAGCCCTATAGTGGCGATCCATGTGACGACACCAAGAAATATTCTTAGTAGTTAGTGGTTAGTAGTTAGTAGTTAATACTTGAAACTCTTGACTACATGCGACTACAGCCTTCGTGATTCCTGATTTCTAATTCCTAACTCCATGTAGACAAGTTCTTGGCGACTCCTTAGCAAGTATGAGAGTAAATCATGGCAAAACAGTTTCGATTCGGGGGAGTGTAGTCGATGTTTTATTCCCCAGCGAATTACCTGAACCTCGTAGCCTGTTGAAAGCTGGTGAAAATCAGCAGATAGCTCTAGAGGTTATAACTTATCTTAGTTCCCAACTAGTCAGAACGATCGCCTTGACTCCAACTCAAGGATTAGCTAGAGGTTCAAAGGTTATCGATACTGGTCATTCTCTGCAAGTTCCTGTGGGAGAGGCTAACTTGGGCAGAATGTTTAACGTCTTTGGTGAAACTATTGACGGTCGAAAACCCTTATTTAACCAGAAATGGCGATCGCTTCACGCCCATCCTATTCCTTTATGCGATCGCACTACTACTACGGATATCTTTCTCACGGGAATAAAGGCGATCGATGTCCTTGCCCCTCTGGAAAAAGGTGGAAAGGCGGGGTTATTTGGCGGTGCGGGGGTAGGGAAAACCGTTTTGATTACGGAATTGATTCACAATGTTGTCAGTCGTTATCAGGGAGTAAGTATCTTTTGTGGAATTGGCGAGCGATCGCGAGAAGGAGAAGAACTATATCGAGAGATGCAGGAAGCGGGAGTGTTAGACAACACCGTGATGGTATTCGGACAGATGAACGAATCTCCTGGGGTGCGCTTTCGTGTTGGACACGCAGCTTTAACTATGGCAGAATATTTCCGCGACGATCTACATCAAGATGTATTGTTAACCATCGATAATATTTTTCGCTTTATTCAAGCAGGTTCTGAAGTATCGGGCTTGATGGGACAATTGCCCTCAAGGGTTGGTTATCAGCCGACTCTAGCCACTGAATTAGCGGAACTAGAAGAACGTATCTGCAATAGAGCATCGGGTTCGATAACCTCGATCCAAGCGGTATATGTTCCCGCTGATGATATGACCGATCCTGCTGCGGTACATACGTTTGCCCATCTCTCTGCCTCCATTGTTCTATCCCGTAAACGAGTAAGTGAAGGATTATATCCCGCTATCGATCCCCTCCAGTCAGATTCTAAAATGCTGACTCCTCAATTAGTAGGCGATCGCCATTACCGCATCGCCCAAGCAGTACGTCAAACTCTGGCAAACTACGAAGAACTAAAAGACATTATCGCTATGTTAGGACTAGAAGAATTGGCACAAAGCGAACGCCAGATAGTATATCGCGCCCGCCGATTAGAAAGATTTCTCACCCAGCCATTTTTTACTACCGAACAGTTTACGGGTTTAGCAGGAAAAATGGTTAAGTTAGAAGATGCTTTGGATGGATGTGATCGTATTTTGCATGATGAGTTTTCTGATGTTTCAGAGCGATCGCTTTATATGATTGGTAGTATAAATGATATAGAAATACAATCAGACTAATAGCTTAATCCTTTGAGATGTTTCTTTTTCTCTAGATTACAGTCATGTAGAATCATTATCTGTATTGCTTTATCTACGCAAATTCATTCTGTCTCAAGAGTAAAAAAGGTTAATTCTGGGGGACAAAATAAACGTATAGGTACGATGCTCATGCCAATACCAGGATTTACATAGAGTTGATTGCCAGTTTCACCATAACCCTTTGCCCAACCATCAGCATAAACTTTATCTTTCTGCGTAAATCTTAACCAAGACCATTGTGGAAAACCTGGTACACGCACTTGTCCCCCATGAGTGTGTCCCGCTACTGCCAAGGGTGCTGAGTTGGCAGGAAACTCCTCAAATGAATCTGGATTGTGCATCATGGTAATTCTAGGGCTGCTTTCTGGTAAATTACTTAAAGCTTGTTGTACGTCGTCCCTATCTGCCCAGAGCGAATCTACCCCAACTAAGTATAGAGACTCCTTGCTACCAGGTAATTGCAGTTGAACTGACTCATTTTGCAATACTTCAATACCAGCAGATTCTAACGCCATTTCTAAACGTTCGGCTTTTTCTATTTTAGGTGGTGCAGACTTACTACTCATACCATAGTCATGGTTGCCTAGCACTGCATAAGTAGGTATACCTGCCTCTACCAAAGGACGAACGATATCTACTGCTGTTTCAATCTCTGGTTTGATATTAGAGCCTGGATGATAAATAAAGTCACCGCTAATTAATGCCACAGCAGGTTTTGCTTCAATCAACTTGGCTACGCTACGACGAGCAGTACCGCGATTGTCACCCCATAATCCAATTTGAAAATCTGTAATTTGTCCGATTTTCTTACCTGACCAAGAATTTGGCAGATTGGGAATTTTAGCAGTTTCATTTTCTACATTTAAAATTCGAGGTTCAATAAAACTCCAGATTATCAATAACGCGATCGATCCAAGTAATCCTAAAGGAATATATTTTAAAATTTTGGTTATATTTTTCATAAGTAAAGTCGAGTAAAAAGTTGGTTGTAAAAAAAATATGTTTGATAGATTTGTTAATAAAAATTATGTCTAAAATTTAAAAAAGTTCTAATAAGTTTTGGAAACTAAATTCTACATATTATTTCTTAATAATATTTTGATTTAATTCTGCTAAAAAAACATCTATTAAAAGTTTGATTCTTATTAAAAATAAAATATAAAAAAAGCAATCCAGCTATTTTAAAATTGCGAACACATAAATATTACAGCATTAACGGAGAAACTATAGAGCTACAGATAGAGGTTTTAATTTATTTATTCACTCGCTCCAACAAAACCACTAAAATGCAATATAATCCTCCCCACTTAGGGCTTTAAAAAATAGCTCAACTAAAATAAGAATAAATCATTGAAAATAAAATTATTTTGATTGGTAAAATCTAAAATTGATAACTATCATATATTCCATTATCTAATTGCTTTTTTACCTACCAAAAGATATAAATATTCACTAATAAAATAATAATTTTGAAAATTAGCTTTCAGTTTTTAGTTAATTTAATTATATTAATATGTAATTGTTATAACAATAAAAATTTATAATATATCAATTTAAGATAGTAAAACATAAAAATTAATATATAAGAGTTCAAAGGAATACTTAAATATAACTTTTGACTGGCACACAATAAGTCAAAAGATAGATAAATACGGTTTGAAAATAAGAGAATATATTTCATACGCTAGCCAAGTCATCAGCTGATGCTCTAGCTAGCTAATGCTGATTTACAAAATTTGCTAATTTACTAAAAAATGTCAAAAAAATATAATTTATTAATCAACACAGGTTCTGTATTATTGTTAGCTTTAGTTGCAGTTTTTACCACTGTTGAACATAAAGGATTGCAGGCACAAGAAACAGAAGACAATACAACAATTGAAGAGATTTCCGAAGAAGAAAATACTACTTTGGGAGAAGAAGTAACCGTCAGGGGTCAAGCAGAAGAAGTCGAAACTGGGGTGTCTTTTCTTATAGAAGAAGAAGGTTTTCTCGAAGGCGATCGAGTTTTAGTTATTAATGTCTCCGAGCAAGTAGTACCAGAAGAAGCAGAAGATTTAAAGTTACAAGTAACAGGAGAACTAGGAACTCTAGTTTTAGCAGACATTGAACGTGACTACGGACTAGACCTCGATCCCGAACTCTATGCAGATTACGAAACCAAACCAGTGATCTTAGCTACTTACATGGTTTTAGCCCCAGATTTAGAGTCTGTTTCAGAAGATCCTGAAGGTTACTACGATCGCGAAATTGCTCTTCAAGGTGAAGTAAATGAAGTTAGAAATGACTATGCCTTCACTCTAAAAGAAGACCAGCTAATCGGTGGTGATGATTTGCTAATTATCAATGTTACTGGAGAGCCAATTCCCGAAGTAGATGAAAAAGTAGTGGTTACTGGTACAGTACGCTCTTTTGTTAAAGCAGATTTTGAGCGGGATTATGACCTATCCTGGGACTTAGACGTACAAGAAGAAATAGAGGCCGAATATACTGACAAACCTGTTTTGGTTGTAGATAGTATTTATCCTGCTGCTCAAGATGAAGGTCTTTTAGAATAATTTTCATTTTTAGAAACGGATTAGCCAACAGCTAACTTATATTTTAGCGATCGCTGCGGACATAACATTATAGTCATTACCCAAAGGGAATGGTTGGCGATCGCTAATTGAGTAAATATTAAAGATATGGATAAGCCAGCAGAATTAAGATCGAATAATCAGTTACCCGACAAACAAAAATTTGCCTGCACTTTTCGCCTCTTAAGCCGTATTAGCTATTGGATACATTTAATTTTGGGTTCTATATCGGGAATTACGCTTTTGCTAGTTGTGTTTAGCCGCAGCGCAACAAATAGCGGTACTGGAGTAAGTATCTTTATCGCTATGTTTAGCTTAATTGCTTTGGGGTTTAGAATTTACTGGGCTTATCGTTATCGTCAGTTAGCTAAAAAACTACAGAAAGTTAATCCCAATGGTCAACCTAGGAGAACAGAAATCGTCGAAGTACTCCGCATCGGATTATTTGCTAGTTTTATAGGGTTATTTTTAGCCTTTATCGCCTCAGAAATTAGTTTGGTTTCTTTAGTTGCAGGAGCGATCGCCAGACCTCAAGGGATTGCTGTATAAGAAAGAGAGCAAGTGCTCAAAATAGCGGACTTACTGTTAATTTTGGCGCAGTTCAATATTCTAGGCGCTCATTTTTTTGATAGTGCTAACTCTTTAGGATTGCTCAACTGGATATCAAAAGAAGAAATATAATAAAATTTAAACGCCGATAAAGTTATACCAAAACAAGTATCTCAAAACAATAAATAGCCGAAAGTGAGCGAGAAGGGATTTGAACCCCTGACCTTTTGGTTCGTAGCCAAATGCTCTAATCCACTGAGCTACTCGCCCCTAACTGAGTGAGAGGTGATTTACCGACTCAACCCAACAGTTTTTAATAGTAGCAGAACTCCAGACAACAATGCAAGAAAAAAATGCCAGAAGAAAAAAATAATTTTAATTCTCTATCTCATCTTAATGCTTATGGGGAAGCTCAGATGGTTGATATTTCAGCAAAAAAAACAACTCGTCGTCAAGCAGTGGCAATCGGCAACATTAGAATGTCTTCTGAGACTTTAGCCACTATCGAAGCAGGAAACGCTCCTAAAGGAGATGTATTAGGAACAGCAAAAATTGCTGGAATTATGGCAGCTAAACAGACTGCTAACTTAATTCCCCTATGTCATCCGTTGCCAATTCATAAAATTGAAGTAGAAATTACTCCAAATTACGATTTACCTGGATACCAAATTACAGCTACCGTAACGGTAAAAGCCGAAACAGGAGTGGAGATGGAAGCCTTGACTGCGGTTTCTATAACAGCACTAACTCTATACGACATGGCAAAAGCTTTAGAAAAATCGATGCAAATTGAAGAGATTCGTTTGCTCAGTAAAACAGGTGGAAAATCAGGAGATTATTTTGCTGCAGCAAAAAGCAGCTAAAAAGATACAATATAAAAGTATCCTCGTATAAGTGTATTTAATTTCCAGTAAAAGTTTATGCCTCCCCGTTGGCCTCGTGAACCAAACCGTAAGACCGATCCAGAATATCGCCGTTTAGACGATTTAATGAATTTTGCTATTCATGTTGGGGTTTATGCTGCTACCAATTCTGGCTTATGGTTTGTCCATAATCTCAAATCAACAGAGTGGCCGTGGTTGCTGTGGGTAAACGGTATTTGGTTTGGCATTTTAGCCCTACATTTTATTTATATCAAAGCGATCGCAGATTATTCATCGGTAAAAACCTAATGGCTAGTACACAAGAAATAGAACTTTTAGCAGCCCAAATTGGCGAAAATATCTACATTGATGTTGCCAAATGGCATTTGTATCTTAATGATGCTCATTTACATACCGTTGTCGCTGAGAAAGTTTATCCTCTTTTAGAAGATAATTCTTTAAATGAAGATGCAGTTACTGCTATTTTGCAAAGTATTCCCGTGAAATTAGGGGGAGGGAAAACCGAGTTGGCGTTAAATGACTTGCTGCCAATGCAGTGCCAAGTTAATCTCTTAGATTTACTAGAAGAATATCAAAAAGATATGTAGCAAGAAATAAAAGCTTGAAAGGTATTTTGGCGATTGGGCGAAGCCCACGCTAGGCGATCAGCTTCGCTGGTGCGCGGAGCGCAATCGCAGCTGAAATCTGGCATTAAGGTTTTACACGAATCATACAGATGAAGCCGAGATTATCTTATACCATCTGGTTTAGTCAACGAACTGGTAGTACGCTTCTTTGTAGAGCATTACAGTCTACTGGTATCGCTGGGAACCCTAGTGAATGGCTAAATGCCTCAGATTTGCTAGACAAATATCAACTTAGTAGTTACGCAGAACTTCAACAGCGGCTTTGGCAGCTTGGTACTACTTCCAACGGTGTTTTTGGAGTAAAGACTGGAGTGTACGAACCGTACTTTGGTCAGATAATTGATACTTTTAAACAGTTTCCAGGCTGTAATCCTGAATCGAATAATCGCGTAGAAGTTTGGGAAAATGCTATTCTTGGTGCGCTACCCAGAGCGCCTTACGTCGACGCGGGGTTGCACCGCTTTCCTAACCATAAACACATTTATATGACCAGAAGAAATAAGGTTCGTCTGGCTGTTTCGTGGTGGAAGGCAATTAAATCAGAAGAATGGCATAGACAAGCAGGACAAGCACCTGTTGCTGATAACTTAAAAAATAAATATTCTTACAGGGCGATCGCTCATTTATTCGCTGAGTGTAGTATGCGAGAAGCTGCTATTCAAGAATTCTTTGCTGAAGGTTCAATTGTACCTTTAACTATCGTTTATGAGGATTTTGTTCTTGCTTACGAAGTAACTATCAGAAACATCCTCGATTATCTCGAACTACCTGATTCTAAAAACATATCTATTGCCGATCCGCCTTTGCAACAGCTAGCAGACGATATTTCTGAAGAATGGGTACAAAGATTTAGAAAAGATCGACAGAAAGGATGGAAGAACTTTTGGTAGATATTAAACCTAGCTTGAAAATAGGGTATTAGGGTAAAGTGTGGAGTGTAGGGACAATATTTTAATTATGCTGTCGCGATCCGTAGGCTAGGCGGAGCCTAATCGCTTGATTTAATGATTAACGTAAGCGTCCAACGAATTTTGATTAAGTTTGATTTGAGCGATAGATTCGGGGTGTTTTTCCTGTCCAGCGTTTGAAAGCACGATGAAAAGCACTTGGTTCAGAGAAGCCGAGAAGAAACGCTACATCATGAATTGAAGTTTCAGGGTTCTTTAAATGTCGTAAAGCCATCTCTTTACGAGTTTCAGCCAAAAGCTTTTGGTAGGATGTATTTTCAGCCTGTAATTCTCGCTGGAGTTGGCGCACGCTTAGCATTAGGGTACGAGCGATCGCTTCGATTGACGGTACTTCTCCTTGAAGAGAGTTAGTTATAACCTCGATAACTTTTTGGGTGTAATTTTGCGCCTGACTTTGGGTAGAAAGCATGGCAGACGCATGAAGTTCAAAAACGGAAAGTAGATTAGTATTCGCCGAGCGTACTGACCAGTCTAAACAGTTAGAATCAAAAACAATACGATTTGCGGATTGAGAAAACTGTACTGACGTTTTAAAAATTCGCTGGTGTTCAGAACAATTTAATGGGCGAGGATGTTGAAACCAGACAGATTGGGGAGAAATAGAATTACCAGTTAGCTGTTCGGTAGCTGTCATCAGGGCAGCAAAGGTACTTTCAATTGGATGACGTGGTTCATCCTGCAAATAGTTTTTAATATTGCCCATAATTTCACAATCACATTGCACCCATCCATTGCAAATTTGATGGTTAATTGCCACCCCTTGGCTAAATAGACGGGTATATTGAGAAAGCTTTTCTAAAACTTGCCCATAGGTTTGGCAATTTAGTAGAACATAGCCGACGATGCCAATAGCAGAAAGATCGAATGCTTCTCCAATATGTAAGCCTAAGTCAGAATCTTTTGTTTGCCTAATCGCCTCGTGCCATAAGTATTTCAGCACTTCTCCAGAGACTAAACGGTCAGGATCTTCTAGCCATAGTGGATCTATTTGCGCAGCGGTACATAGTTGATTAACTTCGACTCCTTGCGCCACCACATACTGAACAATATCTCGCGCGATCGCGAGCGCAAATTGTGCCTCTTGCATGATTTACAGCGTTTTTTAAATTGGCATTATTTGTCAATTTTTTGGCGTAGAGCGTCAATTCATATCCTAGCAAGCAACCCTAATATTGAACTATAGAAAATAAATCAAACAGCACATCTTTCCTGGGAGTAATTATTCATGACCAGTCTAAATTCTTCGACTCAAAAAGAGCTTTTTTCCACCTCAGCAAAGCCAGAAATAATTGTCAATCCAGTGACAGGCGATCGCATGACAATTTTGGATGCTTCTGGTGAGAATCAAGGGAATTATACCAAAATCCGTTTTGATTTGCCCCCTGGTGCTAAAGGTAGTCCACTACATTACCATACCGAAATGAATGAAACCTTTACAGTACTTATACCAAATCCTGTTGTCAAAACCCACTTATAACTTACAGGTTAAAAACAGCACGCTACATACAAAATCTGCCTACGCAGACTAGAAGGATAAAGGGGGTATGAGAATCGGATTTAGTATTA
>JASJDX010000149.1 GCA_030064975.1 Pleurocapsa sp. MO_192.B19 | reverse complement strand
TATATCAATGTGTTTACTTCAAAAATACCTAAACCCTGAATACAACTAGGTTTGAGGCGAGTTTACCTCGAACGAGGTAAACTCGGCGTCTGGCAAGGCTTTCCCCCCTTTTTAGCCCGAAAAAATGTCTAAGTCCCGCTAATTGATAGGGCAGAATAATCGCTACAAACTGAATTAATATTGCCAAAATAACTACAAATTTGGCGATCGAGCTTAATAATCTTTTTAATAGATCTGTATTTTTATTGATATGTAATGTAGTTATCTAAAAGTTCCTGAATACCATAGTAGTCTAATAGACAGAAAATATCTGAAAACATTGACGTTTAAACTTTGCCAATCATTATATTTGCCTCGAATATGTTCTTGCCAGATATAGGATTGCCTATACAAGGATCAGCACTTGTACGAAAACATTTAGAGCAAATAAATAATCATTATGAATACTACTCCGACGGTAATTATAGGAGGAGGACCAGCAGGTCTAACCGCTGCTTATGAACTAAGCAAGCACGGCAAAAAATCAGTGGTATTTGAAAAAGCCGATCGCGTTGGCGGTATTTCCCGAACAGAAACCTATAAAGGCTATCGCTTTGACATTGGTGGGCATCGATTTTTTACTAAGGTAGGAGAAGTAGAACAGCTTTGGCAAGAAGTAATGGGGGACGAGTTTATCAAAGTTCCTCGTATGTCGAGAATCTATTATAACAATAAGTTTTTTAGCTATCCTTTAGAACCATACAATGCTCTATCTAATTTAGGTTTGATCAACAGTGTTCTAATTATGTGGAGCTACTTTAAAGCCAGAGTTAGGCCTAATCCCACAGAAGAAAACTTTGAGCAGTGGGTTTCTAATCGCTTTGGCAAACGTTTATATGAAACTTTTTTTAAAACCTATACAGAAAAAGTTTGGGGTATACCCTGTACAGAAATTAGGGCAGATTGGGCAGCACAGCGCATTAAGGGACTATCCCTCAAGAAAGCAATAACTAACGCTCTTTTTGGCAGTAATGACACAAAAACTTTAATCAAAGAATTTAATTATCCTGTATATGGTCCAGGGCAAATGTGGGAGCGTTTCCAACAAAAATTAAATGCTAAGGGTTAGCTAAGGTTGATACTAAATATGTTGTTTTTGCCGATAACGACATAGTAGTCCAACCAGGCTGGCTTAAAGCACTGATTGACTGTGCCGAAGTAACTAATGCCGTTGTTGTTGGTCCGTTGATGTGTCAGCATGAACCAATCCATGAAGAAATCCATTTTGCAGGGGGAGAATCTCGCATCGTTGTAGATATCAAAGGCAGAAGACGGATGCGAGAAAAAATGTACAAGCAGGGTCATAAAGTTGCCAAATTGCGCTCGCAATTCCAGCGTAGCCAAACTGAGCTATGTGAATTTCACTGTATGCTAGTACGGGCTAATATCTTTGAGGAGTTGGGCTATTTAGATGAACAGATGCTCAATACCAAAGAACACGTCGATTTTTGCATGGATGTAATGCAAGCAGGTCATAAGGTTTATTTTGAGCCAGACAGTTTGGTGACATATGTTCCCGCAGTTGCTTTAAAATGGAGCGATCTACATTACTATATGCTGCGCTGGAGTGATGCTTGGGAAACAAATAGCTTAAGTCGTCTCCGTCAGAAATGGGATTTAGCCGAAGATACTTATTTTAAGCAAAAATATAAGGCATTGGGGTGGCGACGCAGAGACACGATCTTGTCTCCTATAGTTAATAGACTAACTCTGGGTATTAATAATCGTCTAGTAAAAAAACTAGTCATGTTTGGTTTGCTAGCACCAGCCGAGAAAACTTTGAATCGTTATCTAACCGCTCGTCATGAACAAGCAGCGCAGCAGAGGAAAAAGCAGCAAAGCGATTACGCATCCGCGTACCCTACGGATCGCTCAGCAGTCCAACAACTAAGCAATAAAGAACTGATTCCTCGTTGATTTATGAAAATTCTTCTGATTCACGATATCGGTACGGCAACGGGTGGGGCAGAATTGCAAATGTTGTCTTTGCGCCAGGGTTTACGGGATTTAGGTCACGATGTCAGGCTATTTTCTAGTTTGGCTACTCCAGTAAATGACAGCCAACTATTAGCCGACTATAGCTGTTTTGGCACTAACACTTTACTCCAGGTATTATCCCAAACTGTTAATCCTAGTGCTTATTTTAAGCTGCGCCAAATTTTACAGGAATTTCGACCTGATGTGGTTCACGTCAGAATGTTTATGTGGCAGATGTCACCAGTAATTCTGACCTTGTTGAAAGATATTCCTTGTATTTATCAAACCGCAGTCTATAAGGCAATTTGCCCTGTAGGAACAAAAATACTACCAAATGGTAGTGCTTGCCATAATGATCCTGGAACAGTCTGTCTGAGCAATGGTTGTCTAACTCCCCAGTCTTGGGCGGTATTGATGGTACAGCAAAAGCTTTGGGAATATTGGCGAGATGCCTTTGATGTGGTAGTTGCTTTGAGTCAGGGAATGAAAACCAAACTAGAAGAAGCGGGAATTAAACCAGTTGAGGTGGTATACAATGGCGTACCAGTCAAGGAAGAGAAATCGCCTTTAAGTCAAATACCTACAATAGTATATGCAGGTCGTTTAGTGCCAGAAAAAGGAGTAGATATTTTACTCCGAGCCTTTGCCCAAACTAAAGCTCAAGTGCCAGAATCTCGGCTTTTAATCGCTGGCGATGGTGTAGAAAAAGCCAATCTTGAGACATTAAGCCAAAATTTAGGAATTGCCGATGACCTTACTTGGTTGGGTTATTTACCCCAAACAGAAATGGAACAGCATTTTGCAGGAGCTTGGGTACAGGTAGTCCCCTCTCAGTGGGCAGAGCCATTTGGTAACGTTACCACTGAAGCCATGATGCGGGGAACAGCGGTAATTGCCTCGGCTGTAGGAGCGCAACCAGAAATTATCGTCGAGGGAAAAACGGGATTTTTAGTTCCCCCTGGAGATATTTCTGCTTGGGCAAGAAATTTGATTTCGTTGTTATCAAACAGCCAATTGGCAATAGCAATGGGTCAAAATGGACGCGATCGCGCCATCAGCCAATTTAGTGAAAACAAACGCAATCAAAGGTTTTTGGAAATTTATAGTCGTTTACAGACTCAATATGTAGCTAACTTGCAGCTTTCAACACGATTACCCGCCAAAAATTAGTTCTAGCCAAGGCTATGAGCAATTTTGATTTCTATTCGAGAAGATATAACAAGATATATACTATATGACTATATTACAAGCAGGAGTTCCCAAAAGCGGTAATTATTGGCTTTACTATATTATTAGAAATATTTTGGAGCAAGCTGGGCAGGAACACCGCAGTTTTATCCAACAACACCCAATTCAAGAGCAAGCAAAAAACTGGAAGTTAAGTTTTGCTGGACAAACTCAGATGGATTTTTTGACCATCAAGGAAAATAGGTGCTATTTTCGCCTTAGTGAAGTTTTTTGCCAGGAGATTGTCGATATAGATAACTATATCGCTCAGTGTAGTCAAGTATGGACTCATTCACCAGTCAATTCCTTGGCACTATCTATACTACCTAAGTTTGAGAAAATTATCTGTATCATTCGCGACCCTCGTGACGTAGCAATTTCTTATTCCCAGTTTGCTTTTACCGACCACAAACTTAAAAATGGTTCGCCTCACTACGAACAAAATCCCCAAACTTATTTAGAAAATCGGCTAGAAGAGATGACTCGCCAATGGGTGCAGCACGTAGGTAGCTATTTAAAATATCAATCAGAATTAAATATTTATCCTATTTTTTATGAGCGTCTGCTACATTCTTTTGATACTGAATTAGAGAGACTGCTAGCTTATTTAGAAATAGAATTATCTCCAGAGGCGATCACCCAAATCAAACATAAGGTGGCTTTTAATACTATGAAGCAGCAAAGCCCCAAGCATTTACGTAAAGGGAGTTCAGGTCAATGGCAAACAAAATTAAGCGATCGCCAAAAACAAAAGGTAGAGCAAGTACTAGCACCAATGCTGGAATTATTAGGATATCCTCCTACACAGCAGCATTTACCTAACCTACCTCAAAATATAGAGCAAGCAGCTTTAGACAAGGCGATCGCTGCTTCTCACCGCTCAACTTTAGATCAAATACAGCGTTTTTATAGTTTCCTCCATAGTCAACGCAGCATCTCGGCAAAAGTCAACCTAGCAAAAGATTGGTCACGAAGTAAAATTAAACGTTTGGTAAAAGCATAGAGGAAATAGTCATGATTCATAAATCCTCTCAGCAATATTTTAATACTGATGCTTTATCTGCCAATCTCCAGCAGAAGTCAATACAGTCTGGTTTAATCACTTTTGCTGCTCAACCCCTAAAACTGATTTTAGGGATCGGTTCAACTGCAATTTTAGCTCGTTTACTTACCCCTGGAGACTTTGGTCTGTTGGCGATGATTACTCCCTTGTTTTTGCTGGTAGACAGCTTAAGCAACTTTGGTTTAGAAACAGCGGTAGTACAAAAAGATCATCTTAATCAGCAACAGGCTAATGCAATTTTTTGGCGATCTTTAAAAATCAATGCTTTATTAATCAGCACAACTGCTTTACTTGCTCCCGTGATTGCCTGGTTTTACCATGAAGAGCGACTAACAGGGATGATTTTGGGGTTAGCGGTGGGAGCTTTTAGTGTCTGCCTCGCTTTTCAGCAAAAGTCTCTGTTGAAACGACAGATGCGCTTTGGTACTTTGACGCTCATTGAATTGGTTTCACTACTGTTAAGTGCAGTAGCGGCGATCGCTGCTGCTAAAATCGGTTGGGGTTATTGGGCATTAGTATTACAGTTAGCAGTAATGCAGATAACTCAAAGCCTTGCTCAATGGTGGATTTGTGACTGGCGACCTAGCAAATATGTTAAAGACGAGGGATTAAATGCTGAATTGGGTTCAACCTTGAGCTATGGCAAGCATTTAACTGGCTTTCGCTTTTTAACTCGCATTGGAATGCACCTAGACCGCATTTTAATTGGTTATGTCAGTGGAGCCAACGCCTTGGGTCTATATCATGTAGCGTATAAATGGGCGTATTTTCCTTTTGAGCAGGTCTACTTTCCCATGTTTGACGTAGCTGTATCTAGCCTCAGTCGGGTACAACACGATCCAAATTTATATCGAGCTTATTCTCGTCGCGGGCTAATGCCGATTTTTGCCTTCTGTTTACCAGCCTTGGCTTTTTCTTTTGTAGAAGCACGTAATGTAATTTTGTTACTGTTGGGAGAACAATGGCTAGAAGCCGTACCTTTGTTTCGCTTGCTAGCTGTGTCGGTATATATAGTTAGTATGTATCGTGTTACTAAATGGCTGTATGTTTCTGCTGGTCAAACTCAAAGACAGTTTCGTTGGGCATTAATCCACACTCCTGTAATGATTGCTGCGGTGGTTATTGGTGCTAAGTGGGGAGCTTTAGGAGTGGCAATTGGCTATATGACGGGGACTTGTTTATTAACCTATCCTGCTGTTGCTTACTGTCTTAAATTTTCTCCTCTTGGCTGGAGAGATTTTTTAGGGGCAGTTTGGCGACCACTTTTAGCTTCTATTATGGCAGCGGCTTTTCTATATTTTAGTAGAGTTTGGATAGCAGGCGATCGCCTACTCTTAGAATTTTTGTTCAGATTTATTGTTTATGGAATTATTTATATCGCCTTTTGGTTATTATTGCCTGGTGGTATACGTTCGACATCAGAAATAATCAAAGGTATCAAAGCTTTGAAGTCTTAAAATGACTTTTTTATCTAACATTTTTTAATGCACATATAATATATGAATCAGCCTTTTTTTTCGATTATTATTCCTACTTATAACCGTCCAGAAAGACTGGCAAGTTGTTTAGGTGCGATCGCCCTTTTAGACTATCCCCGCGATCGCTTTGAGGTTATTGTGGTGGATGATGGTAGTAAAACACCTTTAGATTCGATAGTTGAGTCTTTAAAAAACGAAATTAAAATCAAGTTGTTGCGTCAAGAAAATGCGGGTCCTGCTGCTGCTAGAAACGCTGGTGCGGCTGAAGCTCAAGGAGAATTTTTAGCTTTTACTGATGATGATTGTCAGCCTACTGCTGATTGGCTGACTAAGTTGGCGACTGGTTTTGCTACAGCACCAGAAGCCATGATTGGTGGTAAGACTATTAATGCCCTGGCTAATAATCCTTTCTCCACTGCTTCGCAAAAGCTAATTGACTATCTCTACGAATATTACAACCCAGCCAAGGGCAAAGATGCTTTTTTTGCTTCTAACAATATTGCCCTGCCCGCAGCTAATTTTAAAGCTTTAGGGGGCTTTGATGTTTCTTTTCCTCTTGCTGCTGCCGAAGACCGTGATTTTTGCGATCGCTGGAATCAAGTTTATCCCATGTTATACGTTCGGGAAGCTCAGGTAAATCACTACCACAATTTAAGTTTAGCTTCATTCTGGAAACAACATTTTGGTTATGGTAGAGGAGCTTTTTGTTTTCATCAATTGCGATCGCAAAGAGCAGCTAAACAGGTCGAAGTTGAGCCATTATCTTTTTATTTTAATTTACTTTCTTATCCTTTTTCTCAAGCTTTAGAACAACCCAAGTTATTAATATCAAGTTTGTTTTTCCTTTCTCAAGTAGCCAATCTAGTAGGTTTTTTTTGGGAAAAGTTTAACCTGAGTACTGCTAAGATAACCTAAATTTTTTGATTAAATATTTAATTAAAAAATTAGGCAATATTATTAGTTGAAAAACATGAAACTAAACCACAACAATAAAATCTTAAATTTGTTATTGATAGCAGCAGTAGTAATATCCATTATCGGCTTTTTAATTGACTTTAAAAATACTGTTTCTTATCCTGGAACAGATTTAAGAAATAGAGTTGTTGGGGCGAGATTAATGCTTGAAGGAATAGATCCCTATTTTTTTAAATGGCATCAAGGCTTACCTGATATATTTGACGATCCATTAGACATTCCTGAGGAATTACTGTCTAAACTTAGTGTTCCTCCCACTGTTTTAGTATTGCACTCAATTATGGCTGGGTTTTCTTATCTACAGCAAAAAGTAATTTGGTTAATAGTTCAGTGGGGTGCATTAATAGGAACTGTATTACTTTTTCTGAAAAAAAGCGATTCCCAACTCAAAACCTATTCAATACGAGTTGTGAGTTTTTTTTTGCCAATAGCTTGTTTTGGCGTTTTCACATAAACTCAGGACAAATATATATAATCTATATTTTTTTATTATCAGTAGCCTGGTTTTTCTTAAATCAGTCGTCTAAATTTAACAATATTATTAGCGGATTTTTTGGAGGAATTACAGCGAGTTTACGACCTCCATTTATTATATTATTTATTCCTTTTTTGATTACTCAAAGATACTCATTTTTGCTTGGAGGATTGTTAGGCCTATTATTTAGTCTTTCTTTGTCTTTGACTGTAGTCGATATCTTTATTTGGAAACAATATTTATTGGCTATGTTTGGTCTGACTGGGTTTATAGATATGAATACATATTTACCCTTAGAAGAAAGATCTCTTCCCGATCCCAATACTATTTATCCCAAAATTGTTGAAGGATTCAACTATAACATTAGAAATCCATTGGAATCTAATCTTGATAATACTTCTCTATAGGATGTACTAAATGCTATAGATTTGCCTAATAAACGTGAGATTTTAGTTGTTGGATTTATAATTACAATGATATTTTTGTCTGTATATTTTATTAAATATGCTTTTAAAAATAAAGATGTTAATTTTATATTTGTATGTGGAGTTTTAATGTGTCTAATTGGCGAATTTTTTATTCCAGTTGGCAGATTTTCTTACTACGATGTACAGATGATATTGCCATTATTAATCATAGTTAGTAAGGTTGACATAATAGATTTGATATCGAACAAACTAATTATCTTTTTATAGCCTGTCTCAAATAGATGAGATACTAAATTTTCCGAACTTCGTTCGCGAAGCGTGCCCTACGGGCATACTCCGAACTCGGAACTCCGAACTCCGAACTCCGAACTTATCCTAAGCAAGGTGTATCTCATTAATACGAGAAACGCTATATTATCGGGATTACTTTTAGCTATAGGTTGTTTTAGTTGGATTCCTCGGTTTTTATTTTTCAGTACTTTTTTAATCACTTTTTACACGACTATTATGTCTTTTATTATTTTTAGGCAGAAAGCTAAATATAAACATTAGAGGACACTTGATACGCGAAAAAATCATTTCAGAGAGAAAGTGTCGCTATTTAATAGCATATTAATAATAAACTACAATTAGCACAAATCTCTGTAATTCTTTTTATGATAAAAGAACTGGCTATAAATCTATCTTTTAGATATAGATGAATTTTACCAGCAGTTCAACTTGTATCTTCGTTACAAAAATTTTAGGTTTATAGCGTAATCATACTAATAAGGTGTGATATTGTTTGTAGTCAGATGCTAATATTTCTCATTAAAGTTCTTATGCTATATGTCCATCGATAACCTTTGGACAGCGAGAGGAATCGTCAGTATTCCCTTGCTAGGATTTTCGCTACTGGCGATCGATCGCCTTAATCATCGAGCGAATTATTTTCTAGTGGCGCGTTAAGCAAAAGCAGCGTCTGATTGAGAAAGAGTTTCTGTAAATGTTATCAGTATGAGCAAATTCCTGTGAATAGTAGTGCAACATCATTTAGTTTTTGGAAAACTAATGAATCTAAAATTTGGTGGCTTCTGAGACTGGGAGTATGCATGGAATTCATTGGTCACGGTGCATTTGGCGTAATTACCAAAGCTGGATGGTTACCATACTTCGCAGTATGGGGAATTCCCGAAAGTTGGGCTTGGCGAATTATGCCGATAGTCGGCACGATGGACATTATCTTAGGATTCTTGGCTTTTTTCGCTCCCAGAAAATCTTTTTTGCTTTTCATGGCAGCTTGGGGTCTAATGACTGCCTTTCTCAGACCACTAGCAGGGGAACCAGTAAGCGAATTATTTGAGCGTTCCTATAACTACTGTGTACCTCTGGCAGCTTTCTTAGCGATCGCCTGGGATGCCAAATCTCACGGTTGGTGGCATCGAGTAAAAAACGTACCTTCTTTAACTATAAAACATTGGAGGTGGTTGAAGATTTTACTGCAAATTGCGATCGCTGTTTATCTGATTAGTCATGGTGCTTTTGGTGCTTTTGATGCTAAAGCTGGTCTGGTCAAACATTATGATGCTACGGGAATTTCAACACTTTTTGGTTCTACTGAAGCTGCATTGACCATAATTGGTTGGTTTGAGATTGCTTTAGGTATCTCAGTTTTATTAGCTCCCATTGCGCCCCTATTATTCTTTGTCTGCTTCTGGAAAATTGCTACAGAGTCGCTGTTTATCTTTTCGGGGGCTTTTTATGGTGGGTTTGAGTTTATCGAACGAGGTGCAAGTATGGTTGCCCCCTTAGCTCTATATTTCATTATCTCGATTTTAAAAGAGCCTAAGCTTTCATCAATGCAAACTCCCAGTACCTCCCTTGACCAGATTGAGGCAAAACAAAAATAAACCACAATGATTAATTATTTGTCACAAAAATGAACAACAAACTAAAATCCGTCGAACTATTTTTAGCTTTAGGTTTAGCCACTACTGTCGGTGTATCCAGTATGTCTTATATTAATGCTGAAGAAGTAGAATCACCCGTAACTCCTCAATTATTAGCTCAGGATGCCGAAGGCGGAGAAGGCGGAGAAGGTGGTGCAGAATTGAGTCCTGGCGAACAGGCAAATGCCGATTTTCAAGATAAACTCTCTGGGGCAGAATTACTCAGTGCTTTACAAGAAGGTGGTCACGTCATCTATTTCCGCCACGCCCAAACCGAAAAAGATTACGCCGATCAAGTTAGTGCTGATGTTAACAACTGTTCTACCCAACGAACATTGAGTGAAGAGGGATGGCAACAAGCTCAAGCTATAGGGGAAGGGTTTGAAGCCAATTCTATTCCTGTGGATAATGTAATCTCTAGCGAATATTGTCGCGCTTGGCAAACGGCACAAATTGCTTTTGGACAGTATGAAAAGAATCCTGCCCTCAATTTCCTGCCCTTTGAAGACTATACCGAGGAACAGGTGGCACAGATGAAAGCAAACGTGATGCCTTTGTTAACTGCTGTACCTGAAAATGGAACTAATACGGTCATTGTCGGACACGATGATATTTTTGAATCGGCTACGGGTATTTATCCCGCTCCTC
>JASJDX010000130.1 GCA_030064975.1 Pleurocapsa sp. MO_192.B19 | reverse complement strand
AGCTAATAGCTTATCTAAAAGCGGTCGCCAATCTTAAAAATCACTTCACTATCTCCATCATCATTGAGGGCGAATTCTAATTTGACAATTCCTATCGGAGTAGCAGTTCGCAACCCGACACCATAGCCAAAACCATCACCTGGTTTATCTCTCACTACCGCAGGTTCTCCAGGTACATTGTCTCCCGTACCCAAATCAGAAGCATAATCGATAAATAAAGTTCCACCTACATCTAATCGTTCTTGAAAAGCATTAACCGCAAAGATGGGAAAACGATATTCGGCGGTAGCTTGGATAAAACTACGTCCCGTTCCTAATTCTCCGCCACCATATCCCCGAACCGAACTCGAACCTCCCAAACTAAAAGCTTCGTAGGTTGGTAAATCTCCAATTATCGTACCTCCCTGGAAATTGAGGACTAAAGTGCGATCGCCTTCGGTAAACCCAAATAGCGGTAAGGGTAAATATTGCGTATAGTTAGCAGCAAGACGATTGTAAAGAATATTGGCATCTCCAACGGGAATGGATTGGTCTGTTTCCAATAACAACCGATACCCCTGAGTTGCATTACTTGGGTTATTTCGCCGATCTAAAGCCGTAACCAAATTGAGGGTTAATAGTTCGTCTTGTCCATCATCGCTAAAAGTCAATCTATTACCCAATTCATCTACAGGAGAAAGATCGAAGGTAAAAGCACCATCGCGTACTGATACCAATTGATAATTTAATCCCAATGCTCCCAACCAGTCACCAGTAATGGGACGGAAAAACTCTACACCACCGCCAACGCGATTTACCCAAGGATCGTCACCACCAGGAAGATCTATATTATCTTCACCTTCATCAAATTCTGCTTCGACATTGCTGCGGGTAAACAAGTTTACAGGATAACCAGTATCGTGTTTGATAAACTTACGGTAATCTAAATCTAAACCAAAACTTTGCTCTCCTCCTTCCACGGCCAAGGTAAGAGCCTGATTATTGCCCCCTAAATTGAGTACGCCAAAGCGAAAACTCGCCGAGATCCCATTGGCTTTATTATCCATGGCAACAACAGTTACAGGTCGAGTCGTACCTTGTAAAGCAGTGGGGGGTTGTAAAGTACCGCCAAAAGCGAAAAAGAAAGGATTGCTTTCTGTAACCGTCACCACCATGACTACTCGATCGCTTTGGTCTGTTGGTTCTAGACTTAAACTGGCGCGATCGACAATTACTAAATCATTTAGTCCTTCTAAACCCTGTTGGGCTAATTCTGCATCATAGATATCTCCAGGTTGCAGCTTAAATTCTCTAGTAATCATATCGGGTTTAGTTCTTCCAGTTGTAGGTTGATTTTCTCGATCGACATACCGAACTTGAATTGCGGCTATGGTTTGAAGATTGCTCATGTTACTGGGAGGAATAGTAATAGAATCGCGATCGCTTGAGTGGGGGGAAATAGAGGCAAGTTGATTATGGATCGAATTATCTTCGTTATCCTCTGATTCTGTTTGGGCATTAGCTGAAGCTAAATCGATATTAAAAGCAGATGTTAATAAACATAACAGAAAAAAAAATACTTCATAGGTGATAGTAAATTAACTAATTTGTCTCAATATGGGACAATAAATCCCAATTTTAGGCGATCTATTACCTAATAAGCGATCGCCCAAGGAACAAAATTTAATAATTAACTACTGCTCTAACATCGGCACTGACGGCATTTTGCACCACATATTCAATAATTTTTCCTGCCACATCAATGCCAGTAGCTTTTTCAATTCCTTCTAAGCCAGGAGAGGAATTAACTTCCATCACCACGGGACCATGATTAGAACGAAGTAAATCTACTCCTGCTACGTTTAAACCCATCGCTTTTGCTGCTTTAATTGCCGTAGTTCTTTCTTCAATTGAGAGCTTGATTGATTCGGCGTTACCTCCCCGATGGAGATTGGAGCGAAATTCACCCTTTGCACCCTGACGTTTCATAGCAGCGACGACTTTGCCATCGATAACAAAACAACGCAGATCCGCCCCACCAGCTTCTTTAATATATTCCTGTACCAAAATATTGGCATCCAAACCCCGAAAAGCTTCAATTACTGACTTAGCAGCCTGATAGGTTTCGGCTAACACTACGCCAATACCTTGAGTGCCTTCCAACAGCTTTATAACCAAAGGCGCACCGCCAACTGTTTCGATCAAACCGTCAATATCTTGGGTAGCGTGAGCAAAACCAGTTACGGGCAAACCCACTCCTTCCCTAGCCAGAATTTGCATACAGCGCAACTTATCGCGACTGCGAGAAATAGCTTGAGATTCGTTAGCACTAAATACCCCCATGACTTCAAATTGACGGACTACCGCAGTACCGTAAAAAGTCCTCGATGCCCCGATGCGAGGAATAACCGCATCAAAGTTTTCCAGGGGAGTGCCATTGAACATGATGCTAGGACGGCTAGAAGTAATATTCATATAGCAACGGAGATAGGGAATTACCCTAACTTCGTGTCCTCTTTCTTCTCCAGCTTCTTTCAATCTTCTGCTAGAGTATAAAGACGCATCCTGAGATAAAATAGCAATTTTCATTGGTGTAAGTTGCTGAATTGAATTTTAACGATATTAATGGCGATCGCTTTGTAAAAAGGATTTACCAGGAGCGACCAAAAAGCGACCTCGTACTGCCTGTCTCCCTAAGAGCATCCGAAAACCCATAACATCACGATTGGTTAAAGTCAGTTCGACTTGCCATTGATGCTTTCCCAGATTGATTGTGGTTATAATCACTGGTCTAGTCTGGGCGTGTCCGCCTGAACTACGTACTTTACGATATTCAAGTAGTTCCGCTTCAGCCATGACAGTTTGTTTGCTATCGTGTTGGATCGGATGAACCCCAAAGCGAATCATCGCCCTATCTTCTAGTTTGAATTCCTCACAATAAAAAGCGTGTAAAGCAGACGTTCGCGCTCCTGTATCGATTTTGGCTTTAACGCGCTCGATATTTAACTCTGGCAATGACACCATTTCTCGCCAACCAATGACCGATAATAGTTGGGTTCGATCTTTAGCTTTTCTCATGTTTAGCAATAAATATAAGTCCTAATTTTTTAGCTAGTTTCTGACCCAATACAAGCTCCACCGCCAAACACTAAATATTCATGTAAAGAATTGGCATCAAAATCATTGCCTGTAGCTTTGGCGAAAAAAGTTCTGCCTTCGACATATTCATCTACTGTAGTTTCTCTACCATAAACATCAAAGGTTACAATCTCATTTGCCCCTGAATAGCAGCTTAACTTATCGGTTAAGGCTAATTCTTTTGGCACAACCTCACCGCGATCGATAATGCACAACCCTCCAGCAAAATTTAAACTATGTTCTCCTGTCTCATCTTTCACTTTGACTTCGTGGGCGAATTTATATTCATCGGCAAATGGTCCTGAAATTATCTTTTTTCTCAGAATTTCTCTGCCCCCAGAAAAACAAGTAATCGTCGCAGTAGGAGTAGGAGGTTCTGGTTTAACTTGTCTGGCTTTTGCTGGTTGAATTCCAGAATAAAAAAAGGAATAGAGAAAAATTACCAGACACAATATGATATTTATCATTAATTTTATTGAGAAAGTTATTTGCAGTCAGGGATTGAAACACAGATTCGATCTAAACTCTGATTATTTTCTTTGCGTCTTATGATAAACAACAAGTTTCTCTATTGTGTTTCTTTTTTATGTCAATTTTGACAAGTCTTTAAATCTCAAATATTAGCTGACATCTAACAATCATGGTTTCAGCTTACGAGAGAATAGGGCATTGAGCCTCTGTCGAACTCACATTGGCACAGACTGACGGGCTTCTTCAATGTCGGCGTATACTGCTTCAAGCAATTGCTTTCGGAAGGTTATATCGATGGCATTAATGCGGCGCCAATTGGGCAAAGATTTGCGGAGGAGCTTTAGTGAGCCGGTGGCGAATTCTCTGTGGAAGTTTTCCAGAACCTCCAGAAACCGATCTACTAATGCTTCTTCGGCTGCGCGCTCGTGGGGAAGACCGTTAAATGAAGCATCGATAGCATAGCTGTGCACGAGCCGCTTGGCAGTTGCCTCGTAAAGCTCTTCCAGGGTTGCCAAATACTCGGAGGTGACAATAATGTGTTCTTCGCGCTGTAGGGCAGCGAGCAAGACGAGTATAATATCACGGCACATTTTACGCAAGCCCTCATTATCGGAGCTACCAACTTTCTGGTGCTTGTGATCGAAAAAGCCTAAGTCGACTTGGCTGACCCGCTGAGGAACTACATTGCGGTACACTTCTGCCAGCAGACCCATTTCCAATCCCCAGTGGGCGGGGATCTGAAGGTTCATAACCATGTCAGACGTAATGGCGAATTCTCCGCTGAGAGGATAGCGAAATCCTCTCAGAAAGCGGAGCAGGCGTGAGCCTGGATGCATTTCTTGGAGAGCCGACAACAGGGGAAAAACCCAGAGGCGCACGACTCGACCCATGAAATGCCTTCGGCAAAGGCGGGCGTAATAGGCCTTGGAATAGGTAATTCCGTAGTTTTCTAGCAGGGGAAAGAGGAGTTTTGCCGGATAAGTGCGGTTGAAGGTAAGGATATCGGCATCGTGCAAGCAGATATAGTCCGCCAGTAAAGTAGCAATTCCCAATGCCTTCCAAACCGACAGACCTTTGCCATCGGGAAAATGGATGATGTCAACGCCGTTCGGTTCTTTCTTTAATTGTTCAAAGAGCCTCATTACCCTCGGTCCATTACACCACATTGGTAATACGGTTTGGGGCAGGGTGCAGAGACGGCGGTAAGCGTCGAGATACTGCTCCTTGGTCTCGCCGTGGAAAGCTACAATCACGGAATGAAGATATGGACACTGGCTCAACTCCGCAATAATACGAGGCATCGCTGCCCCCTGAAACTCCGAGTGGAGGGCTGGAATTAGCACTGCCGTGCGCTTGTCAGCAGAAAGTCGCTCCAAAAGGGAATCCTCTGTCACGTCCTTCCCAGGCTCGAAATCATGCAAGGTGACAAATAGCTCATTCTGCCAAAAATCCATACAACTCATCCTCCAATTCTTGAGCCATTGCAGGAAAATATCCTGCTCTGCGATTGTTCCCTCTCATCAGTCCTCATGCCCCAGCGTCTCCTCAAGTCGGTCGGAATGGGTTCCGTTTTTCCAGAGTTCCAGCAGGTAAGGCTTGTGTTCTTCAAAGCTCTGTGCCTGCGCCTCCACGACCTCCTCGGCCTCTTGGGAGTCCATGTTGCGAGTTGTGGTTATGAAAGATGCCACTCGCCCCAAGTAAAGGGGGATCATCAAGGTCAAAAGCTTCATCCGATGGAGCCATAGGTGATGGTACTTGGCTGCGAGCTCGTATACTAGCTTGACCCAGATTTCTACCGGGAACCTGAAGACCTCTGGCTCGAGTTCCCCAGCCTGCACCAGGGCAGCGAACACCTCCTCAGAGAAAAGTTCGCGGTAGGTGCCGCCAAATAAGCGCAGTCCCTCTCTGAACTCCCGAACCATCCGCCGCCGATCGACTTGGAGCGGTTCTGGTTCGACCATTTCCTCTAGACCGAAAGTTGGAATCGGTTTGCTTCCTTCGATTGGCATCCAAAAGGTAGTCTGCTGTTCGAGCAGCGAAAAAAACGTACCGCATACCTGACGAAACATGGGACCCAGCGATTCCGCTGGCTCTTTAGGAGCGTGGAGTTTCACCCCGAGGTTGGCTTGGCAGATCCTTGCCTTTTCTACAATTGCATTAAGCGTCATCCAAATGTCGATGCCGTACCTAGCGATATCCGTCTCCCACACATCTTGCTCCAGATAGTGACGGGCAAGGCGTCGCGAGAAGGCAAAATCACCACCAATAGGCTGCCGAATGCGCTTGCCGTAGAGGGCACGGACAAGATTGTAGACGATGTTGTTAGTAATGGTTCCATCGTACTTGTAGCGCGAGTAAACGGGAGCCACGAACTCGTAATCTTTCTCCAGTACTGGTTCGAGCAGATATTTCACCCAGTCCGGATTAATGCTGCGGAGATCCGAGTCCACACAGGCACAGGCACGCACCTTAAGCCAATAGGCCGACTCAAAGAGGGCTCGCAAGGCCGAACCCTTGCCGCCAACGCCGCGATATATAGTGATGATTTCTTCCTGCCATGGCTTGAGCTGAAACTCAGCCGCTCGGTCTCGCGTGTCGTCGGTAGAACCACCATCGGCAATTAAAATTACTGCACGGCTGTCACGGTAGTGCTTATAAAGCCCGTGGGATACCATCTGGATAACATGAACGATGGTTTCCTCATTATTGTAACAGGGAATGCCTATTAGGATGTCAGCCTCGTCAATTTCTTCGAGACGTTTCAGTAAATGAGGGCGGAGAGCCGTATCGTAACGTCTGGTCATCATTCTTGTCCTTGACTGCTGCTATGTTGAATAATCTATATTTTTGATTCTATTTGTTGGTTAATTCATGAAAGATTTCAACCTATCTCTAAATTCCGTTAGCTATTCATACTTACATATCAATCTATCGTAAACATCTCCATCGAAATCAAAGCAAATTTGACCAATTATTCCAGGTAGGTGCGATCTTGGTCTTTAAAATGGTACCTCCCACCAGAAAGCTCAGTCCCAAGGAAAAAGAATAACCCAACTCTAATCGACTCGCTTGAAAGGCGATTGGCGAGAGCCAGTGGAGGGGCTGTGTGCTGAATTTATGAGGTCGCGGCTGCGGAATTCATTTCCGCAGTTTAAGCCGACCGTTTCAGCACCGAGAACAAGCCCCGTCGCAATGCGCAATCGCTCAGATCGAACATGACATTATTCCTCCTTCAAATTTAGTTTTTTAAAGAGTTTTTCTGTCTATTTTTATTTTTGGCAACATCACCTCCCTGTTTAACTTCTCCTTGATGTGGCACTGTTCTCTCACGACTCCTGCCCCTGCCAGCCAAACCAAACAAGCCCAGTAAACCAAGCAAACCGAGCCAGCCCCAATTGGCTTCCTGGGATAATTTTTTTTCTGCTTCTTTTACCGCCTTATCAATTTCTTGTTGTACCGCTTTTCCTGTTGCTTCAATTCCTTTGCGCGCCTCTTGTGCTGCTCTTTGAAACTGCTGCTGTGCCTCATCAAAATTCTGTGGTTTAGATTCTGATGAGTTGGTCGGAGATTCATTGGGATTCTGAGCCAAAGTAGTTGCACTTGAAGGCAACACAGCCAAACTTATGGTGAGGATGCTGACTCCCAAAACTTTAGACAATTGAAAATATTTCATGATTCGATCTCCATGTTGGCAGTTATGGGTTCCCCCATGCAAGTCTATAAGCTGGCTTTAGGGAAGCTAGCTTATTATGTTGGTTAAATTTAAACTACATCCTCAGAAACATACTCGATCGTTAACTTCTGATTAATACGATGTTAGAGAATAATCTTGAAGAACTTGTGAGGATAAAGGCTCGAAGACTTTTAATAATTACTAACTTCAAAAAGCTTTTTATTATCTCACAACTTCCTCAAGATTATTCTGTAATTTCAAAATGTAGCAAAAGTATGTCTTCATATTTTTGATTACTGCTATAAAATTACTGCCAATAACGATCGTCACTAAAAATGTCCGACTGTAAAAGGCTTGGATGTTCTCAAGAAGTAGATAAAACTCTTTGTTATCCAGCCAGACCAGTTCTTGATTTCCAAGTGCGCTCGGGAGATGTTTTTAACTAAATGGTTAATCAAAATAGTGTCAATAAAAATCGGTTTCATCAAACAAATGAGAGCCGAAAAACCAATTCTAGTAAGGCTAACGGTAAAGGTCTAAAAACAGGTTTTTTCCTGCTGGTGCTACTCGTATTTTTAGGTAGTGCAAGTATTTTATTAGAATACCTAGGCATTGTTAACTTGGTGTCCTCCTTTGGTCGAGGAGGAAGACCTTCGCTGCAACTCGGTTTCTGGCATCTGACTGATATTGCAGACGATTATTGGGCTCGTCCATTTATTAACGGTCTCGATGTTGATGGTCTTGTTCAGCATAAGGCGATCGCTGGCTATCCCAATGATGAATTCCGACCAGAGCAGCCTGTGACTCGTGCTGAGTTTGCCGCAATGTTATATGCAGCCTTTGGTGACAAGTCTGTACCGCAGACAGAGTTAAAATTTCAAGATGTATCGTCTGACTTCTGGGCTGCTTCAGCGATCGCAAAGACAACGGCAGGTGGATTTTGGCAGGGATATTCCGACCAAACATTCCGACCCCATCAAACAATGTCTAGAGCCCAGGCACTAGCTGTATTGGCTCGGGGATTAAATCTCAAGACCGAATCATCGCCAGAAGAGGTTTTAATAATCTATAAGGATGCAGATCGGATTGACAAAGATATACGGGAAGCAATGGCTGCTGCTACAGAAGCAGGTCTAGTAGTTAACCATCGCGATCGCCAGTTGCTCAATCCCGATCGAAGTGCTACTCGTGCTGAGGCTGCCGCTTTTGTTTATCAAACCCTAGTTCATACAAATCGAGCAGAGAAAATTCCTCCTCAGTATGTTGTTGAGTAATCTTAACGTTTTTAATGCTTCAATTTTAAAAAGACGCCGTAAGGGGATGATCGCCAGTAATCATGACGGAGCGAATTCCTGCTTGTTTGCAGCGTTGGACGGCATCTTTTACTTCGCTTCGGGGAGCATCGAGCATTCCTACTAACCCTAACCAAGTAATATCGTTTTATTTTTTAGTTAAGACAGATAATTAAAAGCTAAGAGCTAAAAACGCAGGGCGTGAAGCGCCCAAGTCGCGAAAGTGCGACGCTTGCCTGCGAAGCAGGCTGCAGCTAAAAGCTAGAACTAATCAATGATGTGTCTTAGTTAAAAACTGAAATGATATAAGCCCTTGTTTGTTTTCTTCTTCTGTACCTGCTGGGGGAACTTCAGCGAGGGGTTTATAGGCAAAACCTAACACCCGTAAGCCTTGGCTAGCCAAGCGATCATTAATGGCTAAAAACTCTTGGCTGTGTGCATCAGCGAGCGATTCGGAATTGTTCTCGATTTGAAGGCGATGGCAACGTTCTAAAATTAATTCTGTCGAGCCTTTGGTAAACATTAAATAGGGCAGTTCGTTGTCATCGGTATTGGCAACTATGACTGACATCCTCTTGCGTTCGGAAGAAAAGGGGAATTCTCCTCTACGGGGCATTTTAAAATCAAGTTCTTCTTTAAAAATTCCTGCTTTACCAGCTAAAGTTAATAATGCGCCTTCAGTGGGATCGCCCAAAATTGTCCATTCCCCACGATCGTGTTTTCTGTTCTGCTGTAGGAGAGCATCGTTACACAATACACAAGCTTGAAATAACTGCTTAATTTCTAGTTCTCTTTCAATTTGCTCAGCTTCCCGACAGTAAAATCTTCCTGACGGTTCGTAGCCCTCTCCTGTAACGTCAAAGTGATGCGAACCCGTATAAACTTCTTGGACTACCATCTTATTTTGGGTTAGAGTTCCTGTTTTATCAGAACAAATAGTAGTTACCGAACCCAAGGTTTCTACCGCAGGGAGTTTGCGGATCAAAGCCTGACGGCGAATCATCCTTTGTGTACCTATTGCCAAAGTGACAGTTACCACTGCGGGGAGTCCTTCGGGGACAACTGCTACCGCCATGCTTAAAGATATTTCTAATAATTCATCAAAAGATTGCCATCCTGTCCGCAATACTCCTCCGATCACTACTAAAGCTACTAAAGTCATCGAACCACCCACCAACACGTTACCTAGTTGGCTCATCCGTTGTTGCAGGGGAGTGGGTTCACTTTCCACACCTTGAATCATGGCAGCAATATGACCGATCTCTGTCTCCATCCCTGTTTTAGTAACGATCGCTTTAGCTCTACCTTGGACTATCTCTGTCCCTTTAAACACGATGTTTGTGCGATCGCCCAAGGGAGCATCTTCGGCTAAAACAGCACCGGCATCTTTACTAACAGTAGTGGCTTCTCCAGTTAGGGTAGACTCCCCAATTTGCAGGTTTTGCGTCTCCAACAAACGCCCATCAGCAGCAATTTGTGCTCCCGCTTCTAAAAGCATGATGTCTCCTGGGACTAATGCTTTAGCATCAATTTCTTGGGTAATTCCATCGCGGATAACTCTGACATAGGGAGAAGAGAGACGTTTGAGGGCAGCTAGGGCTTGTTCGGCGCGACTTTCTTGAAGATAACCCAGGATGCCGTTGAGAATTACGATGGCAAAAATCGCGCTCGCATCTTTAGGAAAATTCCCCTGGCGTAAATCTAAAATAGCTGAAACTATCGCTACGACAATCAGCATGACTAACATAATGTTGGTGAACTGATCCCAGAGGATAGTTAAGGGACGGCGTTTTCCCGTTTCCTTCAGTTCGTTTTTACCAAAGTATTGCTGTCGTTGGTAAATTTTATCGATGCTTAAACCGCGATGAGCATCACCTTGAAGTAATTCAGTAGTTTGTTCGGAACTGATGGCGTGCCAAGGTTCGGTAGTTCGAGGCATAGCAGCCCCATTGGAAGTAGTGGGGAAATTCATAGTTTTCAATAAATTTGTTTTATTTAAAGAAATTGGGTAATAAATGAGGTGCTTGCCAGAGGGCATAACCAATAAAACCGAAAAATATGGTGTTGAATAGAGTTAAGAGATAACCGATAAACATCAACAAGCCATCAGCTTCTAAAGTGGCTACTGCCAACAGTAAAATTGCCATTGCAGGCAAAGGGTTGGTAAAAGGAATTGGTAACATAAGTAGAATAGACAACCAAGCAATACAAAAACCATTACTTTTCCAGGTATAAGGATTAGTAGCTAATTGACTCCAGCGCGGACGAACAATTTTTTCTAACCAAACTATAATTCGTCGCACGTTTTTGAGTAATTGCTGACTTAAACTGCGGGGAAATTCAAACTGGGCTATTCGACGCGGTAGCCAGGGCGATTTTCTTCCCAGTGCCATTTGAATTGACAAACAAAAGCAACTGATACCCATCACCCCAGCCAAACCAGGAGGCATAGGAAACAAAAAGGGCAACACTAATAAACTGATAATTAAGCTAAATCCTCTTGCGGCAGTTTCTTGAAGAATTTCGGCGATCGCAATGGGTCTGTTAGCTAGTTTTGCTAGTAAAAGTTTGATTTCCTGAGAAAATCTGAGAGACATCGCTAAATTTTAGTCCATATAAACCCCATCTAGGCGCGACAACCATAGTGTTTATAAAGGCTTAAGATACAAGGTTGTAAGGGGCTATATTTTCTAGGTTAACTTGTTCGCTTTCTGTTGAAGTATTTTCCAGGGAAATTGTCTGATATACATCGATTTGTATTTTGCTTGAGTATCGCTGAGATTTTGGGTTTAAATACGGCAATGTTTCCTAAATCTTACCGAACCAAGTGACATTAATTAACCCCAGTTAAAAACAGATTTCTTTCAGTAAATCTCCGCTTGGTTAAACCAGCTAAAGGAACTAATCTTCGACCCATATTAGCTTGATTCCAGCGTGGCAATTCGTTAGCTGCACCGATAAAGTCTCCAGCATTGAGTTTTGTAAACAAGGTACTTTTGAATAGTGATTCGACACCAACATTAAAAGCAAAGGAAGTCAAAGCTGCTAGTTGATGGGAATCTAATTCCACAGTGGATGTTGTTAAAATTTGCTGTTGAATCTTTTGTAGTTCGTTTTTGAGGGCAGCTTCAGCAGTAAAGGCTTTAATTTTATCTGAGGCATCATCCAAAGCACTGAGAAAAATTACGGGAATTTCATGAGTTTTGATATCGGATTTTAGTTGCTGACAGACTTGATAGCCATCCATCTCTGGCATTTTGATATCCAGTAAAATTAGATCGGGTGGAGCATTCTGAGATACTGTTAAAGCCATCGCACCGCTGTTAACGCAGCGAACTTCGTATCCTCGATCGCGCAGAGTAGCAGATAAGACGCGCAGATTAGCGGGGGTATCATCAACGATTAATATATCGCCTTTGATATCTGAGTTGGTAGAGTTGTCTGGTTGCACGATAAAGATACTGCTTAGAGATAAGAGCTAGTCAGCTCAATAATTTTATCAAAATGGAAGTTATTTACCAAATCTCTTAAGCTTTGAGCTAAAGAAGCGTGTTCTGCGGGAATTTGCTCGATTAACTCCATAACCCGCTTATCCTTTGCTTGGGTAGAGTACTTCTGGAGTTGAGCAATCCATTCGGTAGGCATCACTGCTAGGTCTGAGGCTTCGATTGCCGACGGGGAAGAGCGATCGCTCTTGTTCTTCTCATTTGATTCTGCATAAATATATTGTACTCCCAAATGTTCGGTCATCTTCTCAAAGATCATCTCTTCCCGAAAAGGTTTACGGACAAAATCATCGCAACCAGCCGAGAGGACGATCGCTTTTTCTTCTTCAAAAGCACTAGCAGTCAGAGCTAAAATTGCCGTTCCTTGTCCCTTAGTCGTCCCTCTAATCCTTTGGGTAGCTTCGTATCCGTCCATTACTGGCATTCGCATATCCATCCAGATTAAATGTGGCAACCAACTCGACCACTCAGCGATCGCCTGTTTTCCATTTTCTGCTGCTCGTACTGCAAATCCTACCGACTCTAAAAGCTTAACCAAAAGCTGTCTACTGGCTAATTTATCCTCAACTACGAGGATACGATACTGGGGTTGGTCTGGGGCTAGTCCGATGACTTTTTTGGGCGCTCGTTTTGAAGGTATTTCAGTTGCTTCAGCTAAGGTGACTTGAATATCGAACTTGACCAAAGTACCCCGATTTAAAGTACTGTCGATGGCAATATCGCCCCCTAGCAAGCGAACAAATTGACGACTAATAGATAAGCCTAAGCCCGTTCCCTCTTGTGATTTGCGTCCCGTTTCCGTTTGAGCAAAGGGTTGGAACAACTTATCTATGTCTTCTGGAGCGATTCCCGCACCAGTGTCCTCAACTTCAAACTGTAAATTATAGTTCGAGTTAGACTGTTGTTTTCCTTTAATTCCCACCCGTAGCTTGACCAATCCCGAGGGAGTAAACTTAATCGCGTTACCAAGCAGGTTGATTAATACCTGGCGCAATTTACTTTCATCTGAGTTGATATACTGGGGTACTTCTGGGTTTGCCTCAAAAATAAGCTGTAATCCTTTAGATTCGGCACGCAAACGCAGCATTTCTTCTAAGCTATCCAGCAACCAATAGAGGTCAAAGCTGTTTTCATTCAGCGTTACTAAACCCGCTTCAATTTTAGACTTTGACTGCTATCTACAGAGATAATGGCATCTTTGGCAATATCTAAAATCCCCGATAGTTCCGCTTGTGAAGCCTGTAGGGAAGCTTCTCGATCGCGAAGTGACTGCTGCCACGACTGAGTTTGGGTTGTTAGCTGTTGTTCTAGACCCTGTAATGAATTGGCGACTTGCTGATATTGTCGGGCATTAGCAATAGCGATCGCAGCTTGAGCAGTGATAATTTTTAGATATTCATCCAGTTGAGGTGTAAATGCACCAGCGATTGAATTGTTTTCTAAATATAAAACACCATTGAAATCTCTTTCGAGCAACGGCGCACATAATATCGATTTTAGCTGTTGCGTTTTAACATCAGAATCGCTTACAAACTCTCCCTTGTTGATAGCATTTTCGAGAATTAGACTCGATCCAGTTTTAGCTATGTAGTTGATTATTGCCGTAGGAATTTCTAAAGGGAAAGCTGGAGGCAAAATTTTGGTTTCATTTGCCTCTGCATTATAACTAGCAATCAGTAACCATCGATCGCCTGGTTTTTCTAGCAAACAGATTCTTCGAGCTTTGGTAGTTTGACGTAAAATCTCCAGCAATCTTATTAAAAGCTTATCTAACAGCAACTCTCGCGAAATCTCCTGTGCCAAGGCGATCGCGCTTGTTGTATTTAGTTCTGTCTCTGTTTGGTTCTGATGTTGACAATTACTAACTAATTCTCGATCCAGGTTGCGATCGCTATTTTCTGTCATTAGTTGCCTTAATCCTTCATGATGAAATACTACCAGCAATTTAGAGGAAAAGATCGGGGGGAAGTTCGCTAGTTACGACAACGTTGCTGTCTAATTCATCTCCAGTTCCGCCAAAAACAAAGTCAAAAGCTGTTTCGTCGTCTAATACCGTTGCCCGTAAGAAAAGAGAACTCCAGGTGGCAATAGTATCTATTGCTACCTCTTGAGGAATTGTCTGTGGATTAGGTTCGGAAGTAATTGGGGGAACTTCGGCAGGTGTAGTAGGAGGATTGAGCGGATCGTTTTCATTAGTGATCCCAAAGTGATTAGTTCCTTCAACTGAAATCAGTGCTTTAGGTGGATCTTGAATCTGCTCAAAAGTTGCTTCAGTCTCGGCAGGAGCAGAAATCCCGTCATTACTTCCCAAAATTAGAGCAGTAGGAATGTCTGCATTTTCAATTGGCGCAATTGAATCTAAACCTCCTTCTGCGGGAGATGGCTGAAAGTCAGTGCCAAAGAAGGCTGCACCCACCAACTCATCAGGTCGATCGAATTCACCAAATGGACAATTTGGGAAGGGACAAAACCCTTGTAGCGCACTAATTCCTACCGCACCACCAAAGGAATGTCCCAGCAGAACTAATTTATCAGGGTCGATCGCATCGGCAATGGGAGAAACTTCAGAGTCTTGAATATAGTCAAAAACCTCATTCACCTGCGGTAGTTCGGGAAAAAACCCCGTTACAGCAGGAGCAGGAGCAGGAGCCTCAATTGTTCTCAGGTTATTAGGTACAACTACAGCAAATCCGTAGCTGGCAACAACACTAGCAAAGGTTGAGTAATTCGATTTATCGACGTTAGCACCCTGCAAAAATAGGGCAACTGGTAGAGAATCAATGTTCTCATGAGGAGCATCAGGAAGATAAATATCTACAGGATCTCCACTGGTAGGAATGGTAGTTGCGATCGTCTCAATTTCATCATATAAGGGTGCGGGTAAAAAGTTGAGGTCGTCAGTTTTAACTACGCCAGACTCAAATTCAATTAATTCGATGCCTCTAAGTGTATCTCTGCCTTCTGCTCCAATTACCTGAAACTCGTCAGGATTTCCCTTAAAGATAAAATTTTGCTGCTGCTGGCTATATTTAGCTACATCTTCCCCGAAACCACCAAAAAGGCGATCGTCACCGATTCCCCCTTCCAGAAGATCTTTTCCCAAGCCACCAAAAACTACGTCGTTGCCAGACAAACCCGAAAGCGTATCGTTACCGTCCAAACCCACTAATAAATCATCATCTTCGCTTCCAGTTAAATCGTCATCTCTTGAAGTATCGACAACTATATTAATGTTAAATGATAGTTCATCTACTGACCGAAACAAATCAGTCAGTAAACTACAGTTCTCTAGGGTAAATTCCGAAATATTAATTAAGGTGGTATACATAATTTTCGCTAATAACTGGATTTTTAACCACAGTTATTTGTGCTTCGATCCTTTTAAAACTACTTATGCATCAAAAATTTGAGAAACTTGTGAAAGGTTTTTGATAGTCTGCCAAGCCACATCATCTCGTGTGCGCAGTTTTGGTTTCTTTGATTTGACACCCTTGGACAAAGAAAAAAGATAAATCTGCTTGCTTGTTTTAACAACCTTAACGTTATTTTAGTTATTAGCTACATGCTACATATATAAATTAATTATATCATTTTAAATATTATGGCTACCCAGAGATGAGCATTTGCCAACATTTATTTTTTCTAATTGTTTTTGAAAAAAATAGCTTGCCAGAAAAAATATACGGGTGTTTTTTCGCCGATTGACAGAAACAGGCTTAATATTTGGAAAATTGAGCTTTAAAAATATTAATTTTGTAGTGAATCAAAATATAACGATCGAGTTTGTCAGATAAAAACGCTTTTTTTGTTTATAATCCATTGTCAAGCTTTATTGACACTGAGTTATTAAGTTTTATATTTATTTGAACAAATTTTTATTTGGATTTATTATAAAAATATAAAAGTAATCGAACAGTTTTTGCACACATAATAACGATAGGCTTTCTAATTAGATCGAACTTCCCAATCAAAAAAATAAATATTAAGCAGAGGTGGGAAATGAATACACAACAAGCAACCAGATCTCTCCACCAAAACCACAAGCATCTCCGTCAGATTGCTTTAGTTGCAGTAATATTTTTCGGTTCTATGCTTATGGGTTTAGTACCCTTGATTTATGGTTTGAGTTCGACAGACACCCAAGGTACAAACTTTGTTGTACCCACAGAAGCGGAACTCTAAAGTCCAGTAGGACAAGTGATCGAGTAGTAAGAAGCAATAATCATCTATAACCCCTTGACTATCAAATGACTCAAGCAAGATGGCGATCTAACTTCAAGCGATCGCACCGAGCTACATACACTTTATTGTTAATTGGAGATTAGTAACATGGTCAGTTTAGATACCAAAAACGATTCACTGAACCCGCCAATAACCCAGTCTTCTCTGGAGCGGAAACTTGCTATTAACGGCAAAGAATGCAACTATCCAACCTATGGCTTAGAAGCTTTGGGGTTAAAAAACCTGGGTCGCGTCTACCGCAATCTCTCCGTTCCCCAACTAGTCGAACGTGCTTTAGCTAGGGGAGAGGGAAAGCTAGCCAGTAATGGATCTCTCGTTGTCGAAACTGGAAAATATACGGGTCGGTCTCCCAAGGACAAATTTATCGTTGACGAACCTAGCAGCCGAGATGAAATTGACTGGAATCATCTTAATGTGCCGATTTCAGAAGAAAATTTTCAGCGACTGTACCATCGCGTACTCGCTTATGTCCAGGGTCGCGATCTTTATATTTTTGATGGCTATGTGGGTGCTGACCCCAGTTATCGCTGCAGTGTTCGTGTTATCAATGAATTAGCTTCCCAAAATCTCTTTGCTCATCAGCTTTTTCTACGACCAACGGCTACAGAATTAGCAGAGCATCAGGCAGACTTTACTATAATTGCCGTCCCTGGTTTACAGGGCGATCCCGACGAAGATAGTATTCATAGCGAGGCATTTATCGTACTTAATCTGGCGAAAAGAATTGTCCTGATTGGTGGCTCTCAGTACGCTGGAGAAATCAAGAAATCAGTCTTCTCCTTAATGAACTACTTTATGACCAAACGAGATGTGCTACCCATGCACGGTGCTGCTAATATTGATCGACACGGTCATACTGCCTTATTTTTTGGTCTGTCTGGTACGGGGAAAACTACCCTCTCGGCTGACCCTCATTACAGTCTGATTGGTGATGACGAACACGGTTGGTCAGAGGATGGCATTTTCAACTTTGAAGGAGGCTGCTATGCCAAGACCATTCGCCTCTCAGCCGAACATGAACCCCAAATATTGTCGGCACTGCGGTTTGGGTCGCTACTCGAAAATGTAATTCTCGATCCCAATACCCGCATTCCTGACTATGACGATGCTAGTCTGACGGAAAACACCCGCGCTGCTTACCCCCTACGCTATATTCCTAACTGTGCTATTTCTGGAGTGGGCAGTCATCCCAAAACGATTATTTTCCTAACTGCTGATGCTTTTGGCGTGCTACCTCCCATTGCCAAGCTAACAAGAGAGCAAGCGATGTATCATTTTTTATCTGGCTATACTAGCAAGTTAGCAGGTACGGAACGGGGCATTACTGCACCTCAGGTAACTTTCTCCGCCTGTTTCGGTCAGTGCTTCTTGCCGCTGTCACCGACAGTTTATGACGAGATGTTAGGAGAACGCTTGCGACAACACCCAGATACGCGAGTTTATCTAGTAAATACGGGCTGGTCTGGAGGTGCTTATGGTGTAGGAAAGCGTATTTCGATTGAACATACGCGAGCGATGGTTTCTGCTGCCCTTAATGGCGAACTAGAAGGAGCTACTAACTACAAACCCCATCCTATTTTCCAAGTTCTAATGCCAGAGGAAGTTCCTGGAGTACCTAGCCAAATTCTCAATCCCCAAAATACCTGGGACGATCAAGAAGCCTACGAACAGCAGGCACAAGAGTTAGCTAGAAGATTTGTAGAAAACTTCCAGCAATTTTCCGATGCTCCGTCGGAGATTGTCGCAGCAGGTCCAATAGTCGAATAAAAGAGAAATGGCATGAGACTCTCTTCTTTTCTTCAGGTTATTAATAAAATTCCAGAGATTGCCTATTCCAATTTCCCAATTCAACCACGACATTCAATTTTTTCTATGGTGGCAAAATAGACTGGATTAATTTGGTTTCTAATTTCAGTAAATAATCTTCAGGGTCACGGCGAAAACGACGTTGTTGAAGACGTTTTTCTCTCAGTAGTTCTAACTGTGAACGTTGCTTTCGCCAAGCAACCAAGTCTGCTGTAGCTAAATCAGTTGCGGTGAAAGTTTTGATTCGAGTAACTACTGCTGCCATCAAACGAGATTCCCCACGAATTAAAAGTGAAGCAGGAGCTTTCTTTCGACCAGTAGTACGCCTTTGGTGATGCCGAAAAGAACCAAAAACTTGCTTCTTTATCGTTATTGGTTTTAGGTAAATTGGTAACTCGATAACAATGAAACAATCCAGACCAATAGCTGCGAGTGATTTTGAGCAAGTGAGGAATAGAATCGGCAAGAGAACCAAGTTCTGCTTTCTGGTCAGACATAAAGATCATCCAAGCTCCAAACCGTTGTTGTACAAGTAAGACTGGAAGCTCTTCTTGGTTATCGAGAATGGTTACAGCGTGATGAATCCACTTCATCGCAAGAGTTAACTCCGACCAATGTGCCACATTTTGCTTGAGACCCTTCTCTAAAATACGCTTCAATTTTACTAATGGGGATGGCAGTTGCCCCTGCTTGCTCCGTCCTTACGCTGAGGAGACCGTTGACTCGCGGGCGGTGCGCTTTTTTCCACCCCCTCAAGACAGGTCTAATCTGTGTTAAACGTCTATGGAGTCTTACTCCTGGAGCATCTAAGGGGTAGGGCTGTTTCATTCTCATAAAAGATCAATGGGGAAATGGGGTGATTTATGAGCAAATACTCTATATTTTGAGATAATTTATCGATTAATACTTGTTGTCATTCAATGAATAGTTAATAATTTTAGTTGATTAAACTCAAAAAACGAGTCGGTTTTAATAATTAAAATAGGCTATTTTTAGAGTACATTGTGATTCATTCCCCTAAATCCCTCAGTCCCTATCCCCCTATCATCCAAAATCGTTAACTTATCTCAGTTTGAAACAGCCCTAATCATCAAGGGGGGGAGTTAACCAGTAACGACAAGGCGTGTGGCTTGATTTGAGATTCTTCTAGTAATCGTCCTACCTGACGTGGAGATATACTTTCGACAATACCTTGTTCGATCATTTCTTCTGCTAATTCCCTTGATGTCCAATCACTTATGGATCGTCCATAATCTTCTGGTTCAGAACAAGCTAGCGCCAACAATTCGACAACTTGTTTCATACTAAATTTCGCTGGTGTACCACTGGGCTCTTTATGCTTTAATTTTTCGCTGATTGGCATCGAACACTGGCTCAATTCCAACCATCGATTGCGCCATCTGCGAGCCATGAATCTGCTGACCTTCAGTTCCCTTCCAATCTCACGGTTATTTTTTCCTTTATCTGCCAGTAGAATTATTTTGCCTCGAAGTGCTATTTGTTGTGGCGTGCTACGGCTACCCGTGCAATTTTTCTAATTCTTCGCGAGCGCACTGACTTAAGGTTAGTGATTTTGGAGTTAATCATGCCATCTTCTGGTTACTTGTGTGACCTATCGCTACAATTTGTTTGGCTTAGAGGATGTCTGAAAAGTAAAAAGTGATACTTAATTAAGTGAAAAAAGATTGCTAAATTTTATCTTGTTAAAAAGCGATCGCTAATAAAAAAAGCTCTCGTAACGATAATCTGTCGATATACAACTAAAGACAGGAAACGAGAGTTATGGGTCAATCATACCGTAGTGATTTAACTGATGAACAATGGGAAGTAATCAAAACTCTAATTCCACCAGCAAAAACTGGAGGTCGTCCTCGAACAGTGGATATGAGAGGGGTAATGAATGGAATTTTCTACATCTTAGTAGCCGGATGTGCTTGGTGCTTATTGCCTCATGACTTTCCCAAGTGGAAAACAGTCTATCATTACTTCCGACAATGGCGCATCAATGGAGACTGGGAACGTATTCATGAGCAATTGAGATGCAGGGGTTAGAGCAATTGAAGATCGTCATCCGAGTCCATCGGCAGCTGTTCTGGATAGTCAATCAGTTAAAACAGCAACTATGATCCATACAGAAGTTGGATATGATTGTGCCAAGCAAATTAAAGGACGCAAACGTCATGTTCTAGTTGATACTTTAGGGCTTTTAATTGTGCTAGTAGTGCAGGGCGGAATCGCCCAGAGCGTCGCTGACGCGACTTGGAAGCTTCGCTTCCTGCGCAGCCAATTTACCAGAAAGGGCAGGTGCTAAGCTAGTCTTTGCCCAAGTCAAAAAAGAGCGTACCAAATTCTGGAGATTGGTAAAAATCTGGGTTGATGGGGGATATAGAGGAGAAGAATTCAGGAAATGGGTGATGGATACCTATCGATGGATTGTAGAAACTATCCTACGTTCGGCTCAAGAGAAGGGGTTTAAAATTTTACCTCGCCGTTGGGTCGTCGAAAGAACTTTTGGATGGTTCAATTGGTGCCGTCGTTTAAACAAGGATTACGAAGTTTTACCTGCAACTTCTGAAACTATGATTCGAGTCGCCATGATTCGCCTTATGTTAAGAAGGCTGGCATAATCTAATACTTTTCAGACATCCTCTAAGAATCAATGAAATCTTGATAAAGATTTGGATAATCTTGGAAAGGGTCTTAATTATGTATGTATATCTATCTGATTAACTTTGATTTAGACTAAAGATAATCATTAGAAAACTATTCAGCCAGTTAAAAATAGCTGAATTACCACTTGCTACTTGCTACTTGCTACTTGCTACTCTTGTACGGCTATAGTGCCGTCATTCCTCCGTCATATTTTTCTGTCATAGTAGAAAATAGCCTGTTATCAGAATATTTATCTTGCCAAGCCAAAAATACCTAAAATGTGATGCTGACAACTCAACAGCGATCGCCCAAAAGTTATGAAAACTATAATTAATCGCCGAATGAAAATAGCACTGAGTACAGGCATTGTTTTAACTCTTTTAGGTTGTTCTTTTGTAGAAGGTTCTACTTCTGCCTCTAGTACGGATGGCTCATCATCACATAATATCTTTGTGTCACAGAATGACGTTACCGTTGCGGAAAATTTCCGAACAACCACTGTTTTACAGGGTTTAGAACGTCCTTGGAGTATTGCCTGGCTGCCCGATGGCTCGATGTTGATTACTGAGCGACCAGGAAGGTTAAGAATCGTTCGAGATGGGGTCTTAGATTCCCAACCGCTCCCAGGGGTTCCCGAAGTCTTCGCAGATGGTCAGGGGGGCTTGATGGATGTTTCCCTTCATCCAAATTTTCGAGAAAATCGCTTGATTTACCTTACCTATTCTCATGGTAGTGAGGGAGAAAACCGTACTAGAGTCGCTAGAGCAACATTTGACGGTAAAGCCTTACAAAACTTAGAGGTTATTTTTGAAGTGTCTCAAGGGAAAACAGGCACTCAACACTTCGGTTCGCGTATTGTTTGGCTGCCCGACAATACAATGTTAGTAGCAATCGGTGATGGTGGCAATCCACCAATTCAACTGGATGGGGACTTAATCCGCAAACAAGCTCAAAACATTAATTCTCATCTCGGTAAAGTTGTGCGTTTAAACGATGACGGTTGTATACCGCCAAATAATCCCTCTGTCGCACCTGTTGATGCCGATTCTGCTGTCTGGAGTTATGGACATCGTAATATTCAAGGCATGACTTTTGACCAAGTTAATAATAGGGTATGGTCAACTGAACATGGTTCAAGAGGTGGGGACGAATTAAATCTTCTGCAAGCTGGCGAGAACTATGGCTGGCCAGAAGTTACCCACAGCAAAGAATATACTGGAGGAGAAATTTCTTCGGAGCGATCGCGACCAGGAATGATCGACCCCAAAGTAGTATGGACTCCTGCAATAGCACCTTCTGGATTAGCATTTTACTCCAGCGATCGCTTTCCAGAATGGCAAGGAGATCTCTTTGCAGGAGGTCTAGTTTCTCGCGATGTTCGTCACATAGATTTGAACGAAGAGGGTAATGTTCTGAGTGAAGAGTCAATTTCCATTGGTCAGAGGGTGCGTGATGTACGGCAAGGTCCCGACGGAATGTTATATGTTTTAACAGATGAACAAAATGGACAATTAATAAGTATAGAACCTGAAGGGGAGTAGCGAGTAGCGAGTAGCGAGTAGCGAGTAGCGAGTAGCGAGTAGCGAGTAGCGAGTAGCGAGTAGCAATTAATGACTCCTGACTACATGCGGCGACGGTCATCACGGGCTTTTGAGGTTTCCTCACGCATTCGTGACCTCAACTATGCGCCTTTGTGACCTCTGACATATGATCTTTTAACTTAAAACATACTAAATAGGAGTACGGTAATGATGCATCCAACAAAAGATTATTCTATTTGTGCCAAGCAAGATCCCAGTGTTGTGAATACTGATAGTGGGAAAGATAGTAAAAATTCTTCTCCCTCATCAACAGGAAAACCAACGGCAGTTTGGGAATCACCAGAATTTGAAGAGTTTGACCTTTGTATGGAAGTGACAGCTTACGTTCATCAGTGGTCATAATGCTCATACGTATTCTTGGTTCGGCTGCGGGAGGCGGATTTCCTCAATGGAACTGTAATTGCGCTGGTTGTCAAGCTACCCGCAGAGGCAAACATGGGGTACATCCGCGCACTCAATCATCTCTGGCGGTTCGTGGCAGATCGGGCGATTGGTTTTTGGTCAATGCATCTCCCGATGTACGCCAACAACTCGAACGCCTTCGTAACGGAACACCCACTTCAGTTCGCTCTAGCCCAATTGCGGGAGTGTTGCTGAGTGATGCGGAAATCGACCACACCACAGGATTAATGATTTTACGAGAATCTGCTGAACCTCTTCAAGTTTATGGAACAGATACTGTAAGACAGGCATTGACTGAGGGCTTTTCTTTGCTGCGGGTATTAAAAGATTACTGCGGGGTGAAATGGTCTGTTATTGAACCAGGCTCTGTTATAAGTTTAGGTAGTAATGGGGAATCCAGCCTAGAAGTAGAAGCTTTTTTACTTCCTGGTACGCCTCCTAAGTATATGCGTTCTAATTTCTCAGCCGAAGGAAATTGGGTAGTGGGGTTTACGTTCCGCGATCGCCTTAGCGGTGGTAAACTCACCTATGCACCAGCATTAGCTGAGTTTACCCCTTCAATTTTGGAGAGGTTGGAATCGAGCGATTGTATTTTG
>JASJDX010000129.1 GCA_030064975.1 Pleurocapsa sp. MO_192.B19 | reverse complement strand
ATACTGGCACGTCTTAGCGATCAAAATATCAATGTGCGGAATGCAGGGGTAAAAACTAGCTATGGTAAACCAGCGTTAATCTCTTTGAGTATTGATATTCGCGATCGACAACAATTTGAATATATTCTGAATAGAATTAGAAACATGAGCGATATTCTGAATATTCGTCGTCTTAATCAAATTTAATCAAATTAATAATAGTTAGGATGTTTCCAGAAAAGAAAGTACCCAAAAAAAGTAGGGGCGCATCACGATGCGCCCCTACGGCGATGGTATAAGCTTTCTCAGAAATCGCCTTAGGGTTTATTGGGTACACGTGAGTTCGACAGAATTAGAAAACAGCAGGAGGTAGAGCTAGTAATCCTTTCGGCTCTAAATCAATAGAAGGCTTGTTTGGTAGATAGGTATAAGCAATCAACCCAGCCATCAGATTCACGCTTAAAATTCCAGATGCTTCTATGTCTTGAATGCTCAAAGGTGCGCGTTCCCAAGGGGCTGTCTTTTGAGGTCTCCTCAAAAGCTTGTACGCCCCGTTTGCGCCGTAAAACGACGCGGGGTCGCACCTCAATTTGAAAGATATTTTTGAGTTGGTCGTTAACTGTTTCAATTAAGGCTCTTTTACGCAACAAAATTTTGTCTATTAGCTTGACTAATTTCTGTTTCATATTCTTTTTGTAGCGAGTAATTAGCTGTAGTTGCTGCTCGTAAAGCTTTTCAAATAAGTTCTGCGAGATGTTACCACGGTCGCCAAATAATTTACCGAAGATGTCTTGAGTCATTTCTGGAACTGGTTTACGGTCATCCACGTTTCCTGGAGTCAACTTAAAAGCGAGCAATTCACCTTTGTCATTGATAATCAGATGAAGCTTGAAACCAAAATGCCAACGAGAGCGAATTTTTACCCCAACCAGCAATATCTTGAAAAACTTTATGGGAGCGACTACGACAAGGATGACACACTTCTATTGGGGTCGAATCCACAAAGCTAATTCCTGTTACTTCTCCTTTACAAGTGTTGAGGAAGCAACACAACAAGATCAGACACCAAGGCATTAATTCCACAAAGCGATTGTAGCTGACCAGATTAGGAAATGCCTTTTTCCAATGTGGCAAGACTTGAAGCGTATAAAACTCTTTGAATGTTCTAAACCCAGAACCCTGAAAAGCGATGCAGCGCGGTCTTGGGGGTTTCCCCCATGAGCGACTGCATCAAGAAGCGATCGCTATTGTCATAACTTCACGCTCGGGACATTCTGGAACGACAACGTTTTTCCTCTGGCATTGATGGTAGCTGCTTTTGTTGTTGCCATAGTCTCGACCACTGATTACAAAAATCATCTACATCACAGAATATTTGTGTGATATCTAATCTTGATGCCATCTCGCGAACTAGCTGAGATACTCGGTATTATTGCTTCCATACGAGTTTACATCTCAGCTTTTCTTTTTTCTAATTTTTTCGTCGAACTCACGTAAGTCAAAGGTTCAGAAGAAGAAAAAGCCCAAGAAAAACTCCAGCAGTTCTGGTTCATCCCACAAAGCTCGGCAGCTCTATCCGATAGAGTCATGTAGCGAAGTTCATTACCATGTACCAGAGATTTGTCAGCATTGTGGTGAGCAGTTGAAGGGCAAGGATGAGCAACCGTATCGTCATCAAATAGTTGAGATTCCGCCGCTATCAGCCTATGTGATTGAGGATCAACTGCATCAGTTGGACTGCGCTTGTTGTGGCAGGAAGACCCGTGCCAAACTGCCTCTTGAGGTGCCATCGACAGGCTAGGTCAACCGATTAGGGGCAGTTGTCGCTTGGTTGAGTGGAGAGCATCATCAAAGTTATCGGATGGTGAAGTCTTTGCTGGCTACTTTGTTTGGAGTGGAGCTTTCCCGTGGGAGCATCAACCGTCTGCGGAACCAGGTCAGTGAAGCGATCGCTGTCTCCGTGGAGCAAGCCCACCAGTATGTTCAAGCCCAGGCTTTTGTGCATAGTGATGAAACTGGATTTAGCCAGGGCAATGGTGATGGACCTGACGGGGTGACAACACAGTTAAAGGTACGGCAGAACGCACTGGGGTCTCAAAACAGATTGGGGAAGCGTTATTGCGACGAGAAAGTCGGTTATTCCGGTGGTGGCATCGGGTGCGGGATGGCACCATGAGTCGGTCACAGTTTGTAGCAGCAGTAGAGCCATTGAGAGTAGGGTTCAAGACCGCGTTAGAAGTCGCGGCAGCTTTACCCATTGGCAAAAACGAAAAATCCCCATTAGCAAAAACAGTACCCACAGCTCGGAAGTTATTGAAAGTAGAGGCGGCGCTGTGGACATTTGTCTATGTTCCAGGGATAGAGCCAACGAACAATGCGGCGGAACAAGCATTACGCACCGCAGTGATTTGGCGGCGAACCAGTTTTGGTTCCCAATCTCAAGGGGGCAGTGAATTCGTTGCCAGGATTCTGACGCTCGGTGACATCCCTGAAAGCACAGCAGCGAAATCCCTTGGATTATCTAACAGAAGCGATGAGTGCCAAGCGATTGGGCTTGTCCGCTCCATCCTTATTACCAGAGACGCTCATGGACACTGAAACCCTCATGGTGGTGTAACCCTCTGGGACGCTTACAAAACAAGAATCTTTTGCTGCTACAGCAGATAATGTAGACGAACAACTTAACTTGCTCCCATTTCAAAGTAAATTTATGCGTTGGTGGTTTAAAAGACATTATCAAGGGATGTTGACTGGGAAGATTATGGGCATCAATCATTTTCTTGTAGAACATCAAATACAAAGAGATTTACAACAAAAGATGACTCAAACCTGGCAAAAATATCCCCCGGTTTTTTCATATCAGTGTGGTGCGGTTAATAGCATTTGGTTAGATTATGTAAGTTCTGTTCTAAACTTCCCTCTCGATGCTCAAAAACTAGAAGCTTTACAAAACTTAGTTAAAGAATGTGGCTGGATATTTGTCTTTGATCGCACTTGTTATATTTGCGATCGCCCTACGGTAATTTCTTTGGATGAGCAAAATCGCTTACATGGAGAAGGAGAAGCGGCGATCGCCTATAGTGACGGTTATAGTATTTATGCTAATTATGGGGTAATGTTACCTGAAAAATATGGTGTAGTTCATCCCCATCAATGGCAAGCCGAATGGCTACTAGAAGAACAAAATGCGGAATTGAGACGGGTGTTAATCCAAGAAATAGGTTATGGAAGATTGTGTCAAGAATTAGCAGCTACAGAATTAGATTCTTGGCGAGAATACACCCTACTAAGAATTGACAATAGCATCGATGTTGAACCAATTCATTTACTTAAAATGATTTGTCCCAGTACAGGATATATACACAGTACTCGTGTACCTCCCAATATGCGATCGGCAAAGGAAGCTATTAGTTGGGTGAATTGGGAAATTAATCCTGAAGAGTTTGCTGTAGAAACCTAAAACAGAGATTCAGCGGTATATTTTAGCGTAGGTCAATACATCAAAAGTAGAGGCGATTTACAAATCGCCTCTAGAGTATTGACCAAAGCATATTCTTTAATAGTCCAGCAATACTCTAACCCATTCAGGAGGACGCGAAATAGGATTATTCAAACGATCTAGCAACATTAAAGCTACTAAATGAACCGCAAATAGATAAACCAAATTATTAACAATAATTAAGCCGAAAGCTAGTGTTTGGATCAAGATAAAGTTAGGCTGTGCTAGGATGCCCAATTGAAAAAATAGCCAGTCAGCTACTTGTGTGATTTGAGTGATCACATACACCCAAAGATTTTCTCCCACTAAAACCGAAGTCAGCCAAAAACGAAAAAATATTCCTACTGAGCCAATAGCCGCACCAAATAAAATGGAGAATAGCCAGCTTACCTTACGCTGCCAACAAGCTCCTAGTTGTACTCCCATTAGACCGTAGGGCATCAAAAAGATAATACTACGAGTAGGCCCCATCAAAACCAACAACAGTAACCCTGAAACAATTGCCGCCATCCAGGAAGCACGATTACCTCGACGTAAATAAATAAGCGCGATCGGAATTGGAAAGAAAATTTTTAAGATAGGTCCAATAGGAAAATAATAGTAGATTAACCAAACTAAACTGGCAGCACTAGCCAAAAAGGCAGTTTCTACCATCACTACTGTATCAGTAGGAACTTTAGTCTGCTTCTTGGGTGTTATCTGTGAGGATTTTATGGGGGAATCAACCAACTCAGAATCATCCTCATCAACCCAATTAAGATCATCATCATTAACTCGTTTAGCAGCATCAGAAGATGAATTTTTCTTGTTTTCTATGGACATAAGCTATTTGACTAATTTAACCAACAAATATAGTTAAGAGGTCTGAGTATATTAACAGATAGTATCTTCTAAAGCAGGCAAGTTAGGAATACGCATCGAGTCTGCATCTCTTTGAATCAAACCTTTTTTTTCTAACTTAGTCAAGACTCTGGTGACAGTTTCTCTGGCTAATCCACTTAAACTGCTAATTTCTCGATGGGGCAAGTTAGGAATTTCTGTACCTTGCTCACCTTCTTTTCCCTGTCCCTCCACCAAAAACAAAATTGCATCTGCCACTCTTGAGATACTACTAGCCTCCCGCAACTGAAGTCGTCGATTGACCTGGCGTAAACGCTTTGCCATTAATTGAACCAGACGAACTCCTGCCATTGGTTCAATATTGATTAGGTTGACAAAGTCTTCTGCTGGTATTCTACCAATTAAAGTCTTTGTCAGTGTAATAGCGTCTGTTGAACGGGGCATTTTGTCCATAGCTGCCATTTCACCGAAAATTTCCCCTCTACCCAGGATATTGAGGGTCACTTCTTTACCATCAAGATTGTAGGTACGGATTTTAACCCATCCTTCTAAAATGAAGTATACTGAGCCTCCCCAATCATTTTCTAAAAGAAGTATTTGATTAGCAGGATGAGATAAAGTAACAAAATGAGCCGCAATTTTATATATACTTTCTTCTGGTAAACCAGACATAAATGGAACTAACTCCATTAGCTCTTCGTGATTGATGTTTGACTCTAAATACCGAGATTGGTCTTCCATGGACAAGTCGATTTTATTTCGTTATAAATATCTCCTTTGTATCATCAAAAAAAGCGAAGTAATGAAATTTAAAACAAATTAAGGATAAATTCAATTTTTCACGGTTGACTAATAGTAATTATTACTATTAGTCATTATTTTTAACTATTGCTCTAATTAACGAGAATTATTATTAAAACGGTAGAAATGTTTTTTTATTTAACAATTATTTTTAATTTACTGTTTCAAAAAATACAATTTCCTGATTTTTTAAGCTAGATAATTTGATTGAAGAGAATAAAAACATCAAAGCTTCAAAGTTATTAATTGTTTCTTAAAGATTTGATAAAGAAATCCTCGATCTATGGCATATAGGGTGTGTTCCACATAAGATTGCATAAACAGAATAAACAAACTGTATTTACACTTAAAGCAATTTATCAACCAAATAAATCTTTTTTTATGACTTCACCTATGAATCTTCAGCTAAGGGAAATCAAACTTCTGCCATTGGAGATAAAATACCAAGTTCATCCCTCTGTAACCAGTCAAGCAAAACGGATACTAGATATATTGGGCGCAATTGTTGGTTTGATGATTACGGGGATTATTGCCATACCTATCGCGATCGCGATGCAATTGGATGATCCTGGCAATCTTTTATATAGTCAAACTCGCTGTGGTTTTAATGGTAAGCCCTTTAAAATTTGGAAATTTCGTTCCATGATTGCCGATGCAGACAAGAAAAAGCATCTAGTAGAAAATCAAGCTAAAGGACACATCTTTAAAAATGACAACGATCCTCGCATTACTAGAGTTGGTCATTTTCTGCGTCGCACCAGTTTAGATGAGTTTCCTCAATTTTGGAATGTCCTTAAAGGTGACATGAGCTTGGTGGGGACTCGTCCGCCAACTACCGATGAAGTGGCTATGTACGAAGAGCGCCATTTTCAGCGCTTGAAAGTAAAGCCTGGTATTACTGGAGAATGGCAGGTGAGAGGTCGCTCCGAAGTTCTTGACTTTGAAGATATTGTTAGGATGGATTTAGAGTATCAAAAAAGATGGTCTTTTGTATACGACATAAATCTAATTATACAAACCATTGCAGTTGTTTTAGCTCGCAAAGGTGCCTGTTAAATATTAATTTTTTACAGCAATCTTTAATAAAATTTGAGGACAAAGTCTTGTGCTAGTCGCCAGTTACTAGCTTATAAACCTATTATTTACTCAAATACAATTTGGATTGCTATTATGAATCTTCCGACTTGGATCACTCTATCTCGTCTTTTAGGACTTCCATTTATTCTTTACCTACTCAATTACCCCACACCAGAAAACCGTTGGCTCTGTGTGGGGATTTTTGTAATTGCAGCAGGAACAGATTGGATAGATGGCTACTTAGCGCGTAAATTAGACATGGTGACAGAGTTAGGAAAGTTTCTCGATCCTTTGGTAGATAAACTTTTGGTTTTGGGATCGTTACTCGCTTTGATTGAACTACAGCTAGTCCCTGCTTGGGGGGTATTTTTGATTTTAGCCAGAGAATTAGCGATCGCAGGATGGCGTGTCAACCCAAAATTAACAGGCAACAGCAGCATTTCAGGAGCTAATATCTGGGGAAAACTCAAAACTGTAGTCCAAATTATCGCGATCGCTTTTTTAATTGCTCCCCTCTCTCCTCAATGGGACACCCCAACTATAATTTTGTTTTGGCTAGCAGTAGCACTAAGCTTAATCTCTGGCTGGATTTATATTTTGCCTAATATTTCTTCATCTAAGGAAAAATCAATTTCTGATTGATCTCGTCCTGATGGGAGATAATCGTTTTGGAACGAGTCTTTTAAGCCCGAAACTAAATCATACTGGGGTTGCCAATCAAGCTCAGTTTTTGCTCGGTAAATATCAGCAAAGAAGTGTTGTTGACGCATCGGGAAAGCTTTGCGTTTACCAAAGTCAAACAGAGAGGGATCGTAATGAACTAGCTTAATATCTTCTGGTGATTTACCCACAGCTGAAGCGCAAGCCATTGCCAAGCCATTGAAAGTCACATAGCGATCGCCAGAGATATTATAAATTTTACCAATTGCAGTCTGATTACCTAAAATTTTAGCCATCGCTACGGCTAAATCTTGGATATGACCAAACTGAGTAATATACATTCCATTACCAGGAATTGGCAGAGGGCGATCTCGCACGATGCGATCAAAAAACCAGGCTTCTAAATCATTGTAGTTTTCTGGCCCATAAATATAAACTGGACGAATAGAAGTCCAGGGAATACCCGACTTGGCTAAATATGCTTCGGTGTGATGTTTTCCCTTGTGACGACTATTAGGATCGACAGCATCTCCTTCGCGGTGAGGCATTTGGGCAGATTTTAAATACACTCCAGCCGAACTAACATAGACAAAATGCTTAACCTTATCCTTAAAAATTTCGACTAAAGGTTGAGTATCGCTTAATTCACGACCATTGTTATCAAAAATTGCCTCAAAGCTTTCTCCTGATAGCTTTTCCTTGAGTTGGTCTGCATCCTTGCGATCGCCCTGAATCTGACTTACTCCTTCTACTGGTGCTGGATGATTTCCGCGATTAAACAAAACCACTTCATGACCCTGTTCAACTAAAACTTTAGTCAGGTAAACTCCAATAAAACGAGTCCCCCCCATCATTAAAATTCGCATTACTTAACCTCTTAAACACTTGTGTCGTAATTTTTTCCTCAATTCTCATCCTAAAACTTATCGGTAATCAGTAATCAATTGTTGGTAGGATGTATTTTTGATTGATACTACAGGAGAGGAAATTTGGCTGCTCTCAAGGGAGAATGTTTATGTGGCAAAATTCGTTATGAATATAACGGTGCAACAGGAAATTTAGTTCACTGTCATTGTTCTAGATGTCGTAAGTGGCATGGCGCAGCCTTTAGAAGTCGTATAGTCGTCAAGCAAGATGGCTATAAGCTAATTCAAGGAGAAGAATATCTGGCTCAATATCAGGCTACACCCAATGTAATTAAAACTTTTTGTCAAAACTGTGGTTCAAGTTTAGCTACCATTTATCCCTTGCGAGACAACTTACTCGGTTTACCCATTTCAGGTTGTGAGGGAGAACTAGATCGCTACGAAGAGTTTCATATCTATACTGGTTCAAAAGCTCAATGGTGGAAGATTACTGACAATTTGCCTCAATATGAAAATATACCCGAAGACAAAGCGATTATGCACTGTATCAACGAATAAAAGTCATCCAATTTAAGGGGCTTGTAAGAGCCTATTCAGTATTATCAACTATTCGGTATTATCAATTAGAGCAGAGTCATGTTTCTAAACCTCCAAGAACAACATCAACTAATTTATCTACGAATTCATCATTTAAAGGTTGATGCTTGAGTAACAATCGGTAAAACAAGGGGCTGTATAAGGCATCGATCGCAATTTCTTTATCTATATCTTCTCTTAATTCTCCTCTCTCTACCCCTCGTTGAAAGATTTTTTTGGCATCTTCTCTTCTGGGAATGAGCCAATTATCTCTAAATGCAGCAATTAGTTCTTCATCTGCTTGTCCACAACCAATTACATTAGCTAAAACTTCCCCTCTGGGACTATTCATGAGTTTAACTACTTTTTGCATTTGCTCTCTAAAATCTTCTTTAACTACACCAGTATCAGGGAAAACAATTTCTGGGGTTACTGCTTCTAGAAAAGCATCCATCGCTAATTTAGCTTTACTTTTCCAACGCCGATAAATAGTCGGTTTACCTACTCCTGCTTTGGCTGCTACCCCTTCGATAGTTAAATCTATAAATCCGACTTCATTCAACATTTCATAGGCTGCTTTGAGGATTTTTTCTCTTGTTTCAGGCGATCGCGGTCGCCCACGCCTAGATTTAGCAATGGTTTTAGCTTTTTTGATTTTAGAGGTTGACATAATCGTTTAGTTTTAGCTATATTAATTACGTAGCGTAATGTTAATTAAAATAATCCTAATCTTAATTATGTCAGATGACTACCTACCATCAAAGACGAATCGCTAATAAGCCTCTACCACGCCATAAATTATTTTTGCTAACTTGGTTGGCAATCTATCCTCTGATCACTTCTATTTTGTACTTTTTCGGCAAACCTCTAAGTTTATTACCTTTACCCATCCGTACATTAATTCTGACAGGTGTTTTGGTTTTTCTGATGACTTACTGGGTCATGCCAATGCTAATGAAACTATTTCGTAACTGGCTTTGATTTAATTGTTCAACTAAGTAAGGTAATAATCAATTTAGCTTTTTTTCAACTAAATAAATTACGTATCGTAACGTTAAATACGAAAAGATGAATACAACAACGCAATCACAACTAATAGAAAACGAAGCCAAAATTCGGGAGTTAACAGAACAATGGCGATCGCTCTGGAGTCCCAAAGACAAACCCTTTACAGGAGAAGGTTTTGAAAACATTTTTGCCACACGAGAAAACGAAATTTTAGTTTTTGATAATTTTGATAACGGTGTTGTAGTGCTGCATAGCCTTCAGGAATATCTCGATACTTGGATACCAGTAATGCAAAACTTTAGCTATTGGGAAATAGAACTAGAAGACAACTTGACAATCTCTATTGAGGGGAATTTAGCGGTAACTACTTTTTCCTGGGTAGGTGGGGGAAAAACAAAAGATGGACAAGAAGTAAAAGCCAGACAGTATGGAACCCACACTTGGAAGCGTATCAACAATGAATGGCAGTTAGTACACGAACATTTAACAGTTGGTTGAATTCAATCTACACAACATTGTATACATCAGAAAAATAACCATCATGAAAACTATTTCTATTATTTATCATTCTGGTTCGGGTCATACTACTCAAATGGCAAAAGCTGTGGCTCAAGGTGCTGCTTCAGTCAAAGAAATTAAAGTCAACTTGCTAGCGATTGAAGGCAGCCAGATTATTAATGGACGTTGGCAAGATGAAATAGTAATGGAACAGCTTAATAGTTCTGATGCCATTATTTTTGGCAGTCCTACTTATATGGGGAGCGTTTCGGCTCAATTCAAGGCGTTTACCGATGCTACTTCTGCCATTTATTTTAGCCGTCAATGGCAAGATAAACTTGCTGCTGGTTTTACAGTTTCAGGAAGTCCCAGCGGAGATAAAATGAACGCTTTAATGACCATGTTTATTTTGGCATCACAACAAGGAATGATTTGGGTTGGATTAGGAGAAACTCCTTTGAATGACAATGGAATCAATCGCTTGGGAGGATATATCGGTGCAATGGGACAAGCAATGCAAGAATCTGTGGATGTTGCTCCTAATGATGAGGACAAGTTAACTGGCGAAGCATTAGGTCGTCGCGTGGCAGAAATGGCTAGACGTTTTTACCAATAACAATCGAAAAAAATTAATTTAGATATCACGATGAATCCCTATCCTAGAAGCATTAACCATATTGGCTTAACCGTAACAGATTTGGATAAAGCGATCGCTTGGTATCAGGAAATACTAGGCTACAGATTGATTCTCGGTCCATTAGATCTCGTTCCTGACGATACTTATTTTGGACGCATGGCAAGAGATATATTAGGGTCGAGATTAAAACGGGGACGCTTTGCCCATTTAGCAACAGGCAATGGGGTTGGTTTAGAACTATTTGAATTTGACGATCCCGAAGCTGGACAACGGGAAAACAATATGGAGTATTGGAAAAACGGCTACTACCATATTGCCATTACCGATCCTGATGTAACTAAATTAGTCAGACAAATTACCGAAAATGATGGTAAACAACGTACCGAAGTTTGGGAAATCTTTCCAGAATCGGGCTATCAACTTGTTTACTGCGAAGATCCTTGGGGCAATGTTATCGAAATTTATTCTCATGGTTACGAAATGACTTGGAGCTACCCCAAATCCTAAGCCAGAAAAAAAAGAAAAGAAAAGAAAATCATGAATAACAAGCAGGTTATTTTATTAGTTCAATTACAAGCTGAAGTAGATAAAGTCGAACAACTCAAACAAGAAACCCTCGCGGTAATTCCTCAAGTGTTGAAAGAATGGGCTTGCGTCAGCATCAAACTTCATCAAAATCCTAACGATCTTACCCAGTTAATGCTTTATGAAACTTGGGCAGATAAAGACTTTCTTCTCAGCGACGAACATAAAAACTCCCCTTACATGACTGCTTATTTCCACAACATTGAGTCTTTACTTGCAGAACCTGCTCAATGGACAATTTGGGAAAGTATCAGCACGCAAAAAGGTGCATATTCAAATCAAAACTCGTCATTTACAACCGATTAAAAAATCCAGTTCTCCAAGAAAGAGCAGAAAATAATGGAAGGCAAACAAAACAAAATAGCATTGGTTACAGGTGGTAATCGCGGGATTGGATATGCGATCGCTTGAATTTTTTTAAAATTACAGTCAGGAACAAATCATATGAAAGCCTATCAAGTCGAAACTACAAATGAAACGAAAGATCTAGTATTGGTTGAATTGCCCAAGCCTCAACCTGGCTTCGGACAAGTACTAATTCAAGTCAAAGCAACCGCACTCAACTATCGAGATTTAATCGTCTTGCAAGGACAATATAAAGGACAAAAACCTTCCGTAATTCCCATGTCTGACGGTGCGGGGGAAGTGGTAGCAGTCGGAGAAGGAGTAACTCGCGTTAAAGTAGGCGATCGCGTTGCAGGTACTTTCTTTCAAGATTGGATTTCTGGCGGGATTAATCGTTCTGTCATGTCTTCCGATCTCGGCGGTGGTATTGATGGGATGCTATCTGAATATGTAGTACTAAACCAGGATGGTGTAGTTTTAATCCCCGAACATCTTAGCTATATAGAAGCTGCAACTTTGCCCTGTGCTGCTGTTACTGCTTGGCACGCTCTCATTACTAAAGGTAATCTGCAAGCAGGGGAAACTGTATTGGTGTTAGGTACGGGAGGGGTTTCTGGATTCGCTACCAAGTTTGCCAAATTAAAGGGCGCAACAGTAATTGCCACCTCCAGTAGCGATCGCAAATTAGAACAGATGCGGGAATTAGGGGCAGATCTGACCATTAATTACAAAACTACTCCTGACTGGGAAAAACAGGTTTACGAACTGACCGAACGGATAGGGGTTGACCATGTAGTCGAAGTAGGTGGGGCAGGAACATTAGCTAAATCCTTACAAGCAGTGCGCTATGGCGGACAAGTGCATTTAATTGGAGTTTTATCTGGCTTTGGTGGTGAAATTAGTCCCCTGCCGATTATGTTGAAAAGCGTGACTGTTAATGGCATTTATGTCGGAAGTAGGGAAATATTTGAGACGATGAATCAGGCAATTTCTCAGGCTCGATTAAAACCTGTCATCGATCGCATTTTTCCTTTTGCAGAAGCTAAAGCAGCTTATCAATATCTCCAAAGTGGTTCTCATTTTGGCAAGGTTGTCATTGAAATTTAGTTATATAGTGGTAGTAAACATAGAACGTAAAACAGCATTAATCACGGGTGCAAATCGTGGGATCGCATACGTGATTACGCTGTCAATCTAATCTCAACGACTTAAGATTTAGAATAGAAACAATGGTACTTTATACTCACTAAAACCATGATTCAGGTCAAGCCAAGGTTTCAAAGCTTTGAAGAATACTTATCCTATGATGATGGTACAGATAAGCTATACGAACTATTTAATGGAGAGTTAATCGAAGTGCCTCCAGAATCGGGAATAAATGTCCAAATAGCCACTTACTTGTTAATTCAATTTGCTTCACTCATTGGTTATCGTCGAGTACGAGGACACGGATTAGAGTTAGAAGTAAATGGAGAACCGAGAAACCGCTATCCCGATCTGACGATCTTGCGGGAAGAACATATCGAACAATTGGCAAAGCGCAATACGGTTCGTTTAACGATGTCTCCTCCTTTACTGGTAGTGGAAGTAGTCAGTCCTGGAGAATTACAGCGCAATCGCGATTACGTTGCCAAAAGAATACAGTATCAAGACTGCGGTATTCCCGAATATTGGATTATCGATCCTGATGCTCAAACAGTATTAATTTTGGAATTATTAGAAACTAACTATCAAGAAGTAGGTAGTTTTTCTGGTGAATCACAATTACTTTCGCCACAGTTTTCAACACTTAATCTCACACCAGCGCAAATATTTGTCAATTAATTTTTATCGCAGCATAGAAATAATTTTAAATGAATAGTAAGCAAACTAAAACAGCATTAATCACGGGGGCAAATCGTGGGATCAGATACGCGATCGCCCAAGGATTACTAGAAGCAGATTTTCAGGTAATTATTGGATCGCGATCGCTAAAGAAGGGCGAAATAGCAGCAGCAAAACTCAATTCACCTTTAGTGAGTGTGGTAGAAATTGATATTGCTGAAGACGATAGTATCAACAAAGCTTTTAATGAGTTAAACGGCAAAATAGATCGCCTTGACGTATTGGTTAATAATGCAGGTATTTATCCTGACAACGGCTTTAATATTTTGACTATCGATCGCGATTTATTAATTAAAACTCTCAATGTAAATACCTTCGGGGCGATTAAAACAACGCAAATATTTCTACCCTTATTAGAAAAAGCCGATAAAGCTAGAGTTATTAACTATTCCAGTGGTTACGGACAATTAGCAGGACTTTCTGCTAGTGTACCCAGTTACTGCTTATCTAAGCTAACCCTCAATGGTGCAACGATTATGTTGGCGGATGCTTTAGCCAGTAAAAATATTACCGTCAACGCTGTCGATCCTGGTTGGGTAAGTTCAGATATGGGTGGAGAAAACGCACCCCGAACCATAGAAGAAGGTGCGGATACGGCGGTATGGCTAGCTACGATTGATTCAGTCAAAGATAGCGGGAAACTGTGGCGCGATCGTTCCATTGCTTCTTTTTAACTAAAATCCGTCGAATCGATTGAAGTGAGAAGTTAGTCTTAAATATATCAAATGTTATTTATTGCGATTCTAAAAGAATAGAAAATTTGATGACAAACAAACTTGAGTTAAACGAATACAAGCAGGGAGTTGCTAACTTATATAATCAAAGAAGCGAAAGCTATGATAATAGCGATTGGCACGTGCAAATTTGCCATCGTCTTCTTGAGTATTCACAGGTTAGTTATGGACAAACTATTTTAGATATTGGAACAGGAACTGGTCATCTCGCATTTGCAGCAGCGCAGGTTGTAGAAGATCGAGGAAAGGTTTTTGGAATAGATATTTCTGCTGGAATGCTAAAGCAAGCTCAAAACAAAGCTAATGCATTGAAAGTCAACAATATTGAGTTTCAACTCTTAGATGCTGAGTCTTTAGATTATCCAATCAATCATTTTGACCGTATTCTATGTGCCAACACATTTCCTTGGATGGAAAATAAAAAAGACACATTGAGTTTGTGGTGTAGCTTTCTCAAGAGTGGTGGTCGAATTGGAATTCATACGCCTGCGGATACAGCTTATATTGGAGCAGTATTGTTACGAAAAGTATTAGCAAGGCATGGGGTTTCACTAGAAGCTAGCAATCGAATTGGTTCAATCGAACAATGTGTGAATTTATTTACTAGTGCTGGCTTTGAAGGAATTGAAATTAAAACGGAAAAGCATGGCAGTTATACAAGTTTAGAGAAAGCAAAAGCAGCTTGGTCAGGAACAATTGTCCATCCTTCATCTATCTCTTTGAAAATATATAGTAATGAATTGTCAAAACTTTCGCCAGTTAAACTTGCACAAGTAAAAGCTGAATTTGACACAGAACTCGAAGCCCTAGAAACGAAGGAAGGAATCTGGGATGAAATTGTCACTTGGTACATACTAGGTCATAAGCCTTAAAGTTATCGCTTTATGATTCTCAAATACTTTTCTTAGCCTGAAACTTTCTTAAGTAAACTACATTATCCAAAGTAGACACATTTTGTTGTTATAAAGTTTTTATTGCACCCAATGCTTTTAATATGGCTCTTTCTGATTCACTCAAACCCGTTACACCAGTAATATCCATTTGACTATAGAGTTTAGGCGGACTGAGAACGTCCGTACAAGTAGGAATTAAAGAAAAAATTATGAACAATACAACAGCAGTATCTCAAACTTATGCCATTGGCGGAGATTTAGTTGTTAACCGTCTCGGTTATGGTGCAATGCGTCTTTCTGGACAACCAGGAAACTTTGGGGCTTATCCTGACTGGGAAGGGGGAAAACAGCTTTTACGTTGTGCTGTCGAGCTGGGAGTAAACTTTATCGATACTGCAGAAGCTTACGGAGCGGGTTTTAATGAAGAAATCATTGCTTCGGCTTTGCATCCATATAAAGAAGATTTGGTAATTGCTACTAAGGGTGGAATTAACAAACCTGCACCAGATCAAATTCTAGCTGATGCCTCACCAGCATTTTTGAGAAGTGGTGTAGAAGGCAGTTTACAAAGACTGAGACTAGAACGAATCGATTTATATCAACTACATCGTCCCGATCCTAAAGTTCCCTTTGCCGAGTCTATAGGGGCATTAAAAGAACTAAGAGATGAAGGTAAAATTCGTCACCTTGGTTTATCTAACGTAAGCATAGAACAGATTGAAGAGGCTCGTAAGATAGTGCCAATTGTTTCGGTGCAGAATAAATACAGTTTTAGCGATCGCACTCATCAACAAGTCTTAGATTACTGTACGGTAAACAACATCGCTTTTATTCCTCATGGCTCTCTTGGCGCACATCCCTTAAAACAAGGCGCACCACTAGCTAATGCAGAAGGAGTAATTGCAGATATTGCTACTAAAAAAGGTGCAAAACCTAATCAAATTGCTTTGGCATGGTTACTACACCGCGCTCCCAATACTATTCTGATTCCAGGGACTACTACCATTGCTCATTTAGAAGAAAACATGACGGCTAGTTCAATTACTCTTACAAGAGATGAGATTAATTTATTGAATCAGATCTAAATATCTCGATTAACAAACTTCAATTAACTTTTGATGCTCGCGAAAAGGTAGAGGTTACAACCTGCGTAGACTTTTTAACCTTTAACCTTTAACTCTTTATCAGACGTAATCAATCAATAAAGATAGCAAAGAGCGATAAGTATTGCCATAGCGATCGCTAAATTTTTCAAATTAAATAAAACATAATCATGAAATTTGCCCCCATATCGGCTTAAGTTCACCAAACGACTTTATGTTTCCAGCAAGTGCTGGAAGTGACCCCATAGAGCAAATTAAATTTATTGCCGACAGAAGATTTTCTGGCATTGAAGATAATTTCCTTAAGCTTCGTCCTATTGAAGTTCAAGAGAAAATTGGTCGAGAATTAGCTAAACACAATCTTGAAATGGGTTGTTTTGTTAATAACTTAATTTTTGATCGCCCCACTTTTGTTAGTGACTCAAGAGAAGCTATAGAGATTCTTTTGAAGCAACTAAAAGAAACAATTGAAGTAGCCAAACGAGTCAATGGTAAAAAAGATGGTGTCGATCGCATGAAGCTGCTCATTGGTTTAAAATATTAAATCGCTTGGAAGAGAAACCACCCAATCTGGAAATAATGACAGGGCTAGAAACTTGGTTTGCTGTTAACAGTTCTGTATCTCGACCGATGATTCCTCCACCTCGTTATAAGATGGCGATCGTCACTTGGATAGCAATTTTTGGATTAATTATCGTCATCAACCTGTTTTTAGGCAGCTTTCTGGCTTCTCTTCCAATGCTACTACGTAGTTTCGTCCTCACAGTTGGATTGGTTGCATTAATGACTTATGTTGTTATGCCTCGGATGACTCGATTATTAAGTGGTTGGCTATATTCTCAAAGAAGCTAGTTCAATCTAATCTTATCTGTTCGTTAGTAAGTATTACTGGATTAACCCTTGGCAATCGAGCCTAAGTTCTAGAATTTATCAATATGCTTTTATCGACCTAGATGAAGCATATAAGAGATTTTTTCAAGGTGTAGCTAAATATCCTGGGTTTAAGAAAAAGGGTAGATGTAGTAATATAAAACCCATATACTATCTACCATTGATAACAAGCGATCGTAGAATAAGCTTCTTAACCAGAAGCATTTCCGACCGCAATAGTTAGGTCTCTTTCTTTTCAGTTACAGAACCTAATCCCCACGTTTCGACCACCAATAGTAGATTTATTTTTTCTCTTGGCAATACGATTTCTGAGATATTTCTGACGTTCGTATAATATCGTTTTATTTTTTAGTTAAGACAGATAATTAAGAGCTAAAAGCTAAAAGCGCAGGGCGTGAAGCGCCCAAGTCGCGAAAGTGCGACGCTTGCCTGCGAAGCAGGCTGCAGCTAAAAGCTAGAACTAATCAATGATGTGTCTTAGTTAAAAACTGAAATGATATTACTCCGTCGTTGCACGGGGAAATATTGCGCCGTCTGAGCGCATTGTAGTGAGCAATAAGGGATATAATTGAGTAAGATCGACATTTTCTGTTATGAGAGAAGCTTGACTATAGTTAGGACGAAGATTGGTTAATTTCCAGCGAAAGGTATGCAGAATTTCCCATTCTGCTTTGTGTTCCTGTATGTCGTAATTTCTTACACCAACTAAATGAGTAATAAACTCTACTGCTTCTCCTGGTTGAAGACGATAATCTGCAGGAGCATCTTCAAAAACTAGTTCAAATTGCCGCAAATTATTAGGGTTTTGAAAGTGGTGGCGTTGTTGACAGCGATCGCAATTTACCATGTCCCAATAAAAGGGAAGTTGATCTGCTGCATCATATTGATATCCTCCTCTAGGCGGATCATTGTAGGGGGTGGATAATTTTTGACCAGCTTGATTATTAATGCCGTAGGGGTCTTTTTCAACATAGCTAACCCAATTAAAATGATCGTAGCCTAAGTTAGATGCTAACTTATTTAGGTCGAGATTTTCTCCTTGGCTGTTTGTAGGAGAAAATCGGGTAATTATTCTCGAACCAAGAAATTTATGAGTAATAGCTGAAGCATAAACAAAATCATTAGTTTTTTTGAGTAATTTAGAAGAATTAATTGGTTGGTTATTGTTAGCCTCACATTTACTTAAAATAGTTTTTGAGGATATAGATAATAAAACACTAATAATAACAGTACTAAAAACTATATTTCTTAACTTCATTTATAATCGATACTTGAAATTGATGTTTGATATCTATGTTATTACGTAGTTTTACTTAAGTTATATTACTGGAATTAAATTAGCTAAATCTTGATATAAATCAAGGTTTTTGTTGACATTTTCTTCACAAAAAATACTGAAATTGCACTCAAAAACTTTAAGTAAATAAACGTACAAAATAAAAATAAATGAATTTATATAAAATCGCGCGATTGCTCCAAGAAACGTTTAAAGAGTGGCAGAAAGATAAAGCATCCCGTATCGCAGCAGCCTTAGCCTATTACACAGTCTTTTCTATTTCACCCTTACTAGTAATTGCGATCGCTATTGCTGGATCATTTTTTGGACAAGAAGCGGCTCAACAACAAATTACCGATCAACTAACCGCATTAGTTGGTGAAGATGGGGTTAAACCAATTCTTTTGGCATTAGACAATATGAGCCAGCCTAAAATTAGAGGGCTGGCTTCTTTGATTAGTATCGGTGTGCTGATACTTGGTGCTTCAGGAATTTTTGCTCAACTACAAGATGCTCTGAACACAGTTTGGAAAGTTAAACCACAATCAGGACAAGGACTTCTGCTATTTATCCGTAAACGTATATCTTCGTTTTTAATGGTACTGGCGATCGGATTTTTATTGATGTTATCTTTGATTCTTAGTGCCGTTGTTGCTACCTTAAGTAAATATAGAACAGACTTTCTACCAGGTTCAGCAATTTTATGGGAAAATCTTGACTTTATTGTGTCTTTAGGTCTGATAACCTTTTTATTTGGTTTGATGTTTAAATACGTTCCAGATATCAAAATTGCCTGGAAAGATGTCTTAGTTGGCTCAGTAATTACCGCCTTATTATTCTTATTTGGTAAATTTTTATTAGGCTTATATCTAAGTAAAGGTAGCTTGGGTTCAGCTTATGGTGCAGCAGGCTCTTTGATTGTATTTCTTGCTTGGGTATATTATTCAGCTCAAATTATCTTGCTGGGGGCAGAATTTACTCAAGTTTATGCTCAGATGTATGGTTCAAAAACACAACCAAGCAAACATTCTCAGTTTGATTAGGTAACAGCATTTTTCCCGAACTCCGTTGCGTAGCTTTTCGCGAGCGCGAATACTCCGAATTCCGTAGCGTAGCGTCTGGCGCGATGCGGTTGCGTTTGCGGAGCAAGTCGTTAGACTCAGCAAGTCCTGTCAAGCGGGATAATATCCGAAGGACTCAGCGAGTCCTTTAGGGCAGCGAGTACTCCTAACTCCTTGCCTCACGTTATTATCTTCAGACCTAAAGTAATACTTCTTGTTGCCATAAATAGAGCTAGTGCTAACCAAAGCAAGTGACTACTTTGCCAATACCAAGCAGCGATCGCCATAGGAGCAAAACCAATTGTAGCGGCAATTAAAGTGGATTGACGCAAGATTTTTCCTGCGGTTAAACCTAAAAAATAACCGTCTAGCATATAGGCAATTGAACCAAAACCAAGAACAAAAAACAGCCACCACACATAATTATCCACTTGCTCAATTACTTCTAGATGATTGGTCAACAAGCCAAACAAAGACTGAGGGAACAAGTAAAAAATCAGAGCAAAACTCAAACCTGCTACTAAACTTGACCCACCTGCTAACTTAAGTAACCAAAGCAATTGACGATCGACTTTTTCACTGTCGGCAAAGCGATCGCCCACCCTTCCTCGCAGATTACCCGCAATACTCTCGGTGGCAAAGGCAATACCATCAATAAAGTAAGCTGCTAAAGTCACTATCTGCAATAGTAGAGTATTGACAGCTAAAACTTCAGTCCCCATGGTGGCACTGAGGTTTGTAAATAGGGCGAAGGTCGAAACTAAGGCTAGAGTACGGATTAAAATATCTCGGTTAAGCGAAAAAATCGCTTTAAATGCTGCTATATCGATGAGCTTGTTTAAATTTTGCTGCCATGAAGCCCAAGGAATTTCCCCCAAGACTAAAATCAAGCCAATTAGTAAGGTTAAATACTGACTAATTGCCGTTGCTGCCCCTGCACCACTACTAGATTGACCCCAACGAACAATAAATAGATAATCAAAAATAATATTAGCCCCTTTGTTTACCGTAGAAAGTAATAGAATCTTGCTTCCTTGTTCTTTGCCCAAAAACCAGCCCAATAACACGAAATTAAGTAGAGTAGCAGGTGCGCCCCAAATCAAGGTATTGTAGTAAGCTTGACCAGCTTCTATCACTTCTGGCTCAGCTTTAAGTAAAGTAAAACCAATTTCTCTTAAGGGTTGCTGCAAGATAAGAATAATTATCCCAATGACAAGAGCGATCGCGCTATTGCGTAATAAAGTTAAGACTACTCGATCTGCTTCTCCTCTCCCTCTAGCTTGAGCAGTTATGCCAGTTGTCCCCATGCGGAGAAAACCAAAAGTCCAGTAAATATAGTTAAACAAGACAGTGGCGATCGCAACTCCTGCTAAATGACGAATTTCTGTCAGATGTCCTAAAAATGCTACATCAACTAAACTTGCCAACGGCACCATTAAGTTAGACAAAATATTGACCATTGCCAGTCGCCAAAAGCGACTCTGATGATAAAGTTCTGAGGAGTAATTCTTATTCAAGACAATTATTGATTAATTCCTTCTAAATGTTATTACTCAATCCCAATGTTGGTTTTTATGCTCGGCTCAAATCATATTTTCGTCAAAAATATCCCGTCCAGACAAAAAATCTCGAAGAGTTTTGGAATAGTCAGAGTGGTGATTGGCATTGGTTAGCAGAAAAACCGATACCCATCGCTAGTCTTAATCGGAATCTGTGGCGTGCTTCTGTACCGTCTCTGAGTTTTTATTTTTTGTTGGGTATGTCTGGGGTAATTGCCACCTTGGGCTTATTAGCCAATAGCGTCGCTATTATTATTGGTGCAATGATTATTGCCCCTCTGATTGGGCCAATTACAGGGATTGCCTATTCGACTACAGTTGCTAATCGACGTTTGTTGCGACGATCTTTTCTCACTTTATTCACTGGAGTAATTTTTACGGTATTTATTTCTTTTTTAACCGTTTTGCTCGTCGGCTTAAAGACAATAACTCCAGAAATTTTATCTCGTACCAACCCTACTTTACTCGATTTAGTGATTGCCTTAGCAGCAGGGGCAGCGGGGGCGTTTGCTAATACTCGAAGACGGATTGCCGATGCCTTACCAGGAGTGGCGATCGCTGTAGCTTTAGTTCCTCCTCTAAGCGTTGTGGGTATTGGCTTTACTCTAGGTGAAAAATCTTTGGCGATAGGAGCATTATTATTATTTTTGACTAACCTGACAGGAATTATTTTTAGTGGTGTAATTATCTTATTGCTCCAATCTTACGGCAGCATTGAAAGAGCCAAACAAGGATTGATTTTTTCTATGAGCATTCTGTTGCTTCTTGGTGTACCTTTGAGTTTGTCTTTGAGAAGCTTAATTTTGCAAAACAATGTCCGTTACAACGTCAATCAAATAGTTCGCAATCAGATAACTACTTCTTCCCAAAGCGATATTCGCTCAATTGAAGTTAAACCCCATAAAGATATTATTTCCATAGAAATGGAACTTGCTGCTGCCCCTAATTCAATTAATCGCGCGCGATTGATGGCAGTCAGAGATCTGCTAACTCAGAAATTAGATAAACAAGTCGAGCTAAAAGTTAAAGTAGTGCCGATTGAAAATATTAATCTACCTATAAGTAAGCCCTAAGCTTCAAATCATTGTAATTCTCTTTTAGATATCTAGAGAATTAGATATCTAGTTACTATTACTGCTAACCGCCACTTATTTTAGCTTTGTAGCCTAATTTAGTTAGAGTTTCTAAAAGCTTTTGTTTATGCTCTCCTTGAATTTCTAGACTATTATCTTTAATCGTACCACCGCTACCACACTGACTTTTTAATTGTTTCAGTAATTTAGATAAAGTTTCTGGTTTATGCTGAAATCCTGTAAGCACAGTAACAGTTTTACCTTTGCGTCCCGATCGCGTTGCCTGTATTCTAATATCTTGTTGCTGGGGTGGTAAATCAGGTACTCCCCTGGTTAATGCCTGAGAATTATCAACATTACCAAATTCTTGATAGGCAATACGTTTACGTTTAGTAGCCATATTTAATTTTTAATTGCTCTTTCTTTTCAAGAATATCTCAAGATCTTCATACTGTTAAACATAGCCGAAAATCAATCAAACCTAAAACCTGAAAAACGTCAGTTAAGATATGATATTTGTGCAATCCTGGCAATATCTCAAAATAACTATCTTAAAATAACTATCATGTCTGTAGGTAATGAACCCCCAAAGATTCTTAAGCAAAAACTTTCATATCAAGGTCGTAAATTCAATTATGAAGTAATCAAACTGCGTTTACCTAATGGTGTCGAAGGAGAATGGGAATGTATTCGCCATCCTGGGGGTGCTTTGGCTGTACCTGTAACTTCAGACGGTAAATTTGTCTTGGTCAAACAATATCGCTTTACTGTAGAGGGAAGATTATTAGAATTTCCTGCGGGAACTGTCGAAGCTAACGAATCACCTTTTAAAACTATAGAACGGGAAATTGAAGAAGAAACTGGGTATAGAGCGAATAAATGGCAGGATATGGGTAAATTTATCCTGGCACCTGGATATTCTGATGAATATATTTATGCTTTTTTGGCACAAGATTTAGAAAAACTAGAGACACCACCCCCCCAAGACGATGATGAAGATATAGAAGTAGTACTAATGACCGAGGAAGAGTTAGAAGCAGCTATCCTAGCAGGTGAACCCATAGACGGAAAATCTATTGCCTGTTTTTATATGGCACGAGCTTATCTTAAGCAATGAGTAATTACTTCTCCCCAAGGTCAAAAACAGTCTAAGACAAATATTTCTAGTCAAAAAAGGAGTAAATCTTGTTTAAAAATGTTACTGATAGTAGTGGAATTTCTTACACAGGAAGCTCTTATGGTGTAGCCTGGGGAGACTTTAATAATGATGGATTTTGGGATCTATGGGTTAGTAATCATGGCTTGCCTGCTACTCTATATCAAAATCAAGGTGATGGAACTTTTATTGATGTCACCCTCAATGTCTTTGAGCAGCAACCTAGGGGCGATTTTCATGGTGCAGCTTGGGCTGATTTTGACAATGATGGTGATTTAGATTTAGTTCAGTTAGTAGGAGGAGATGCTGGTAATAGCAGTCTTAGCGATCCAGAAATTGCTAATCAGTTTTTTGTTAACGATAATGGATTTTTTGTAGATCGCGCTATTGATTTAGGGTTAGGTTATATTGGTTCTCGCGGGAGAAATCCTCTCTGGTTCGATTACGACAATGATGGTTTATTAGACTTGTTACAAGGTGCGGGGGAACGTCCTGATGGCGAAGTTCCAGCAACAATTTTTATTCAAAC